>JAQTMN010000009.1 GCA_028714315.1 Sulfuricella sp.
CAACCCCCCTTGTTCCAGTGCAACCGCAAATGGCTTAATGCCGCCAACGCCAACAAACCCGCCGGGTGACGCCGCCACGAGGTTTCCAGGATAAAAAAACCGCGCGGTCATTCGCGCGGTTTTTTTATTTCACCATGACTCCAGCCCGGTACTGCGCTGGACTACGCCAAGGCTTGATACAGCAGGTTTATCAATGACTTAGGCGAGTTCATCATATGCCGGTGCTTTCCGAAACTTGACCTGACTTTCCCTCTACTGGCCCCTAGAAGGCTCCTGGGAACCGGGTCTTTCCAAGGAGTCATCATGGCAAAAATCAAACTCACCAAGTCCGCTGTCGATGCGGCACACCCCCAGGCGCAGGCCGTCGAACTCCGGGATACGTTGGTTCCCGGCTTCTTGTGCAAGATTACCCCGTCGGGCCGCAAGGTGTTCATGCTCCAGTACCGGACGAACGCTGGCGAGCGCCGCAAGCCCGCCTTGGGTCAGTACGGGGAACTGACCGTCGAACAGGCCCGTTCGCTCGCGCAAGAATGGCTGGCCCAGGTACGCCGGGGTGGTGATCCCGGCGCAGCCAAGACGGAAGCACGCAAAGCGCCCACCGTCGAAGAGTTGTGCAAGAAGTTCATGGAGGACCACTCCAAGAAGCGCAACAAGCCCAGCACCCGAGTCGGCTATCAAGGTGTCATCGACCGCTGCATCATCCCGTTGTTGGGCCGCAAGAAGGTCCACGACGTGAAGCGGCCTGACATTGCCGGACTGATGGAAAAGCTTTCCTACAAGCAGACCGAGGCGAACAAGGCGTTCAGCATCCTGCGCAAGATGTTCAATTTGGCTGAGGTGTGGGGCTATCGGCCTGACGGCACCAATCCCTGCCGCCATGTCCCAATGTTCCCTGCCGGCAAGTCCACCCACCTTATCAGCGACGAGGACATGGGAAAACTTTTCCGGCAGCTCGACAAGATCGAGGCCGAGGGGCTGGAGAACTACGTCATCCCGTTGGCGATCCGCCTGCAATTCGAGTTTGCCGGCCGCCGTGGCGAAATCGTCTCGCTCGAATGGGAATGGATCGATCTGGAAAACCGCCGCGTCGTCTGGCCTGACAGCAAGACCGGCGGTATGTCCAAGCCCATCAGCGAGGAAGCCTACCGGCTGCTTTCGACGGCGCCGAGGCAGGAAGGCAATCCTTACGTCCTGCCGTCGCCGCGCCATCCAGGGCAACACCTGACCACGGGCGAGTATTACGGCGGCTGGAGCCGTGCGCTCAAAGCGGCGGGGGCAACGCATGTGGGGACGCACGGCATCCGCCACCGCTCGGCGACCGACATTGCCAATTCGGGTATCCCGGTCAAGGTCGGCATGGCCCTGACGGCGCACAAGACCGTGGTGATGTTCATGCGCTACGTCCACACCGAGGACAAGCCCGTGCGGGAAGCCGCCGAACTGGTGGCGAATCGACGCAAGTCGGTCGTCAGCATGCATCAAGAACCGAAAGAGGTGACCGCATGATCAGAGGCCAGCAATCCACCTTGCCGCCCCAATTGTCGTATCACCGCTACGACAATTGGCTCAGTGGCCATCACCGCCTGCGTATCGTACTAAGCACTGGAAAAGTGTGCCCGTTTCGGGTATAGTTTGAAGGTCAAGATGACGCGCATCCTCAAACGAAAGGATTTTGCGCGGTGGCAGGCGGGCGAAAAGCTGTCCGATGCCGCCTTGTGCAAAGCGGTTCAGGAGATGGAAAGCGGTCTGATTGACGCGGACTTGGGCGGCTTCCTTTACAAGAAACGGGTTGCCCGCCCTGGTGGTGGCAAGAGTGGCGGCTACCGCACGTTATTGTCGGCCCGGATCGGCAGCCGCTATGTGTTCCTGCATGGGTTCCCCAAGAGCGACAAGGCGAACATTACGCAGGACGAGAAGAAGGCACTGCAATTCGCCGGCAAGGTGTTCCTGGAACTGTCCGCCGAAGCATTGTCGAAGGCGTTGCAGTCAGGCGTGTTATTGGAGGTGCATTGTGAGCAAGATCATTGAATCCCTGCGTGGCGATCTGGCCGCGCTCCACGAAGCGGGAGCGATCGGCAAGGTAACGATGCGCGAGTTCGACGCAATCTGCCCGCCGCCGGTGCGGGAGTTCAGTGCTTTCGATATCAAGCGGCTGCGTGAAGCCTTGAAGTTTAGCCAGCCGGTGTTCGCTCTTCATCTACACACGTCGGCCTCGACCGTGCGCAAGTGGGAACAAGGCGAAACCCATCCCACGGGGCCAGCGCTCAAACTGCTCAACGTCATCGCCGACAAGGGCCTGCAGGCCATCATCTGATGCCTGACGAGGGAGACAGGCATTGGCGACGCGAATTACCCCTTTCAACTCACAGCATCTTGAAGCCGCCTGCCGCGTGCTCGCCGATACCGAACGCGGTCTGAGCGGTACACAGATCGAGCGGCTGCTGCAGGAAATCGAGGTTGCCGACACGTCGCCCGGCATGACAAAGTGGAAGCGGTTGTTCAATGCGCTGGCCGGTGCGCAGAACCACCACCAGATCGGCAACCATCTCATCATGTTCATCAACCGCGCGATGAACCCGGTGAACTACGCCCGCGATCCCGCGACGTTCGCTTGGCGGCGCGACGAACTCAATGTCGTCCTTGCCTTCTCCGGTTTCTACGTGCGCGATGACGGCAAGGTTGCTCACGCCGATAAGGCCACGACGCTTGATGCCGCCCGCGCCCGCGCGGGACGACTCAAGGCCGCACTGGAAAGCCGCGTCGTCCATGCGGAAGTGCTGAACTACTGCCGCGCCGAGTTGCTGGAGGAAAACTACTTCCATGCCGTGTTCGAGGCAACGAAAGGTGTTGCGGAGCGGATTCGCCTGCTGTCGGGCCTGAACGGCGACGGCGCGGACTTGGTGAACAAGGCATTCGCAGGCCAGCAACCCGTTCTCGCCTTGGGACCGCTCACCACCGAGTCCGAAAAGAGCGAGCAGAAAGGCTTTGCCAACCTGCTGATCGGCTTATTTGGCGCCGTGCGCAATCCGCTGGCCCATGCGCCCAAGACGAATTGGCCCATGTCCGAACAGGACGCACTGGACATCCTGACGCTGGTATCGCTGATTCACCGCAAGCTGGATGGCACCACGAAATTAGCGGCCGTATCGCCGTAAGTGAGAGACAGGAATGGACGAGGCGATCGTTGTCTTCTCTCGAAAAGGGATTTTCCAGACCACGATTGCCGCGCGCGACGTTCGCAGCCGGGAACATGCGCGCAAGCTGTGGCCCTTGGTGTCTCCAGGCGCAGAGCGCCAGATGGTGACATGGGTCAGCCCCTCCTTTGAAAGCGGGAAGCTGCGTCGGCGATCCCATTTCCGCGTACTTCCTGCCCAGCACACCTTTAACCCCAAAGCGCACTTCGACGATGAAGAAGCCAGCCGATGGCGCGCCGTGCAGGAAAGTCCTGAACACCGGCGGGCGAAAGAACTTGTCGCGGCCGAACTCTCACGACGTTTGAATGCCGGGCTTGCGATGCCGTGGGCGTTCAAGGATATGGATGCGTCGGACTATCCGCTGGAAGGCAACTTGTTGCTCGGCGCCGACCAGGTGGCAACCGAGCATCCCCTGGAGACGCCATTCGGCAGCAAATTCCGGCTCGACGTTGCCGTGCTCGGCCCCCCGGTCCAGGCTGAACCGATGGTGCTGGGCGGCGTTGAAATCGAACTCGGCCACGCCTTCGACGGGCGCAAGGCTCTTATCGGGAAGTCGCTCGGATTCCCGCTCATCTCCATCGACATCACCGAGATGACGCTGGACGAACTCACGCCCGAGTGGGCACGGCAGGTATTGACTGCGACCACGCGGAGCCACGAGCAAGGACGCCGGCAGACCTACATCTATCTCCACGACCTGCTGTACCCCCTCTACGCGCAATTGCCGGCGTTTCTGGACGACGAGCAGCGCCATCAGTTCCTTGTGTTTGCCGACGATGAGACCCTGAACAAGTTGGTGCGCTGGATGAACCTGCTCGCCGAAAAGCTGGAGTACCCGAAGGGTACGGTCGCCGTTGCCTTGGTCAATGGCAAGAACGAACAGTCGCGCAAGATGCTGGAACGCGCGGGACAAGTCGTTGGCCCCGACTGGAGCGAGTTCAACGGCCAGCGATGCCTACGACTGACCCTGCCGCGTCCCAAAGGCCCGGCGGATCTCCAGGCCCATCGCTTCCACATGACGATGGCGCGCATCCTGCTGTCGCACACTGATTCGCTCGTTGGCTACAAGTATTGCAACGGCGTAGACAACCACCACCCTGAAGAAGACGTGTGGGTTGCGCATCGCTGGATCGCCGACTTGAAAACCCATACCCAGCATCGCGTCTTGCCGAAGCGGCTGGCTGAACCGATCAACAGATTGATCGCGGTGGTTTCGGACCTGCATCGCAATCACGCGGCTGCCAGCCAAGAGGCGTGACCATCCCCCGTCGGAAGTCAGCCGATAGGCAAGCATTCCTGCGGAGTTACGCGCCTATTTGCAAAGAGCATTGAATCTCAGTCCGTAGTCGGTTTTGAGGCTCTTTTCCGCGGGGCCGAAGAAGGCAAAGACGGCAAGCACTCAAACAAGCGTTCTGCATAGACGAACCCCATCCGTCTGACCGCGCCCTGATCGAAATACAGCAGCCAAGCGGCAAGTAATGCCAGCGAAATGAGCAGTGTCAAGCCTGCGGCAAGCCCCGGATCGGCAAGGTGCTCTAGGTTAAAATGAGGAGGTACTACCTGCAGAATCTTTGCAATCAGCAATCCGTAGACGATGCCCAGGAGGCACGACACGATGCCGGCAGGCTTCATTGCCAGCATATTGCGGTGAAATCCGTAGGCGATGTTCTCTTTCAGCAAGAGCTGCTTGTTGGAACGCGTGAGTTCGCGAAGCCGCTTTGTGGCGCCAACGTAGATGTCGTCTGCCTTGTCAGGGCTTGCTGATTCTTCTTCTGCCGTTGGCATGGCGATGCCCAGCTTGGCCGTGATCGCCGTGTGGTAGCGCTGCTTGCTGACACCATCGAGAAACTTGTCGCGATGGCGTAACGCGATGGTTGTCGGCATACCGCCCCACCTTGCAACCAGGATCTCTTCAAGCTTCTTCCCGCGCCCGCGAGCTACGCTCGCAAGCGCATAAATGGCACCGCAGCCACCAAGCAAGCCGATCACGCCTGTAAGTACCGGGTGCTTTGCGCCGTAGACGCACAACAAAGGAACGAGCAGCGGTAACGCTACAAGAAGTCCTGGGATTACGCGCGCCTTGCGCTCATAGGGGTCTTTGACCAGTTCAAAAATAGTTGTCATGGGCGTTCAGCTTTGGGCCGACAAGGCATCAATATAGGGTTGAATTTCATCGCGGTTCTTTAAAGTGATCTGCTGCGCGAGAGGGTCGGGTGCTTCCTTGGTATGCAAGCCCAAACGCCTCAGCGTGTAATACAAAAACGCTTGGCGGCATGGAAGTTTGACCTGTCCGTCTTCCATTCCATAGTCCAACTCCAGGACTCGTTTCTTGGCAGCGGGCAAATCGGGGTGCGGTGCAAGCACCAGCGTCAAGAGAGTTTGCCAGTGCGAATCTTGGCTGGCGTCCACTTGGCTCGCTTCGAAGCCGTCGATGCGCAGGATTCGGGCGAGGACGAAATCACTGAAGCGCTGGCGTTTGTGGCAAAACGCGCGCATGTGCCAGCGAAAACCGTCATTACCAAGGGCGTGGGGAGACAGCAGACGAACCGATTCGTCCATGGACGTCATGGACTGGTAGCTCACCCAAATGGCTTCCTGCTGCCGAATTGCCCGGACCACTGCTTCGACGGTCTGTTCATTGATCGTGCGCCAGGGGGACGGCGCCCAATCTGCCTCAAGTGCTGAGCCGATAAAGCTGGCCGCAGGCTCGATGACTCCCATCTTGGTGGCCAGCAGCTCCGCTAGATAGTGTTGCGCCGAACTTCGTTGGTAAAGCGGGTGAAAACTCGGCGCTGCCGTGTAGGTCTTGGAACTGCGGTCGTAAGTTAGGTTGCTCGGCGCCAACTCCGTGTACTTGGCAATGTCCAGTGACGCCTGGGGAACCGATATGCCGAAGTGCTCAGTGAGATCCATTCGATTAATGTGCCGTTCCCAGCGCAAACGGAAATCGATGAATTGAAGTCTGCTTTCCAACCCCCAACTTAGCCCTTTGGGCTCAGCAGGATTGGCGGCAGTGACAGAGGGCTCTTGCATCAGTTGCGCCTAAAAAGTAGACGGATATAAAAAATAGTCGTACATTAACTATACGCGATCATCCTTCGGTCGTCTACCCGGAGCCCCAATGCCCACAACCATCACGTTTTTTCCCGTCGACAACGGGGACATGACCCTCATCAAGTTCGGCGACCTCGACGCAACCACCCTGCTGATCGACGTAAACATCAGGCAAGACGCCGACGACCCTGACGGTGAGGCGCGCGATGTCGCCAAGGATCTGCGCGACCGACTGAAGAAAGATGAGAACGGCAGGCCGTATGTCGATGCGTTCCTGCTGAGCCACCCGGACCAGGACCATTGCCGAGGCCTGACGCGGCACTTCCACCTGGGGCCGCTGGACAAGTATCCGGATGACAAGAAGGACGACAAGGACAAGAAGATCGTGATCCGCGAGATATGGTCGTCTCCGATCGTGTTTCGACGCGCCAGCAAGACGCACACCTTGAGTGACGACGCCAAGGCATTCAACACGGAGGCGCGTCGGCGCGTACAGCTGAACCGCGACAAGAATTTCGTCGTCGGGAACGGCGACCGCATTCAGATCATGGGCGAGGACATCGACGGAAAAACCGATGATCTCACCTCGATTGTGCGGAAGGTGGACACGCGCTTCTCGACGATCAATGGCAAGAGTTCCGCATTCTTCTCCGCGATTCTTCTGGCACCCTTGGACGCCCAGGACGACGAAGAAGAGGAAGAGTGCCTGGTCAAGAACCAGTCCAGCGTGATCTTGAACTTCACATTGGCCGCTGATGCTCAGACGCCGGATGGCGCAAAATTCCTTACTGGTGGCGATGCCGAAGTATTTATCTGGAACCGCCAGTGGCAGCGCCACAAGGCCGAAGCCGATGTGCTTGAGTACGACATCATGCAGGCGCCACATCACTGTTCCTGGCATTCGCTGTCCTATGACAGTTGGTCGGACTACCGCGAAAAGGCCAAACTTGATGCCGACGCTCGCAAGGCGCTTTCGCAGACCCGCAACGGTGCCGTCATCGTCGCCAGTTGCAAGCCGATCGCAGACGACGACAGCGATCCGCCCTGCATCCGCGCAAAGCGTGAATACGTAGCAATCGTGGACGAAGTAAAAGGCGACTTTTACTGCACGGGCGAATATCCGAGCGAAAAATCCGTGGAGCCCCTCGTTTTCACCGTCACCGCTCAGGGTGTGCAGCCTCCCTCGAAGAAGGAAGCCGGATCGAAGGCCGCCGCCGTGATCACCTCCGCGCGCGCGCCCATGCCACACGGGGCATCATGACGGGCACCATCGCGGACGCACTGCATCAACTTCAGCGGCACAGGGGCCTTGTCCGCGTTGGCGAGCCAAGGAAAAGTGGTGAATCGACGCAGATTGAAGTCGATGTTGCTGTTGAATTGCCGAGCAGGTCTCGGCGCAATGGCGTATCCGGGACCGGAGTGCGCTCGGTCGAGACATGCGTTCTGGTATTCGGCAGTGACTGGCCCATGTCTGCACCCAAGCCTTTCTTGCGTGCGGACTTCCCACTCAACTTGCCGCACATCAATCCTCATCGCGAAGGCGAGTTGGTCTCGCCTTGTCTGTTCGAGGGATCGTTGGACGAGCTGCTGCATCGGTTTGGTCTGGACGCCATCGTCGATCAGTTGATCGTTTGGTTGCACAAGGCCGCAGCCGGGACGTTGCTGGACCTTGAACAGGGGTGGGAGCCGACTCGTCGAGACAGTTGTCCTTCGACCCTTGTATTCAGTGCCGAGAATGTCGCGGCCGCCGCTCCCGCTGACGGCACGATTTTGGTGGTTCCCGCAGGCTACGTGACGATTGATGGCGGGCTATACGCCATCGTCAATGCCGAACTGACTGCTCAAGTCGATCCTGTGTTCTATCAGGAGGTTCACAACGACAAGTTGGGTAAATGGGGAAATGGCCATACCGCAGCCTTCATTGCGCGGGCTCCAATAACCGACGGCAACCCGCATGTGGTCGGCCACTATCAACCCGAGACGGTTGTCGATCTCGCGACGTTGCTTGATCGAGCAGCGGAACTCGGCGTCGATCGTGACGCTTTGGCTCAAGGCTTGGACGGCTACTATGGACGTTCGATTCTGGATATGCAGCAAGACTCGCGTGGCTGGACGCATGGCTTGTATGCGATTGTGATTCTGACTGTTCAAAGGCCAGCGTCGCTTGTGGGCTCACCGGGGAGAAGTATCGAGGTATTGCCCTACGTGGTGCGCTATGAACTCAACGCTCAATCGCTCCTGGAGCGAAACGCCACGGTTCACCCGGCTTTTCACGCACATGCGTTGTCTCCCGAACTGCTGGCAAGAACGTCCGGCATTCCATCTGCGGCCACATCGCAGCCGCTGGTCTTGCTCGGCTGCGGAAGCGTGGGGTCGAAAATCGCGATGCAACTGGGGCGAGCGGGTTTCGGCTCAATGACCTTCGTCGATAACGAGTCCATGTCGCCTCACAACGCGGCCCGGCATGCACTCATTGAGCGGGCATCGGTGCTGGTCCCACCTCGGAAGTCGGCGCTGATGAAGACGGCCTTTGAGTCGCTGTCGCATCTTCAATCGCAAGCGTTCGACACCGACGCAGTGACTCTCTTGGTCGATGCTGCGCAGTTTGCTGCAACCGTTCCGCAGGATGCGGCCCTCATCGTGGATGCGACAGCCTCACTTCAGGTGTTGGCCGCAGAAACGCAATCAACGGCGCTGAACCAATCCCCTGCGCGGTTGGCACGGATCGTCATGTATGGCCAGGGGCGCTGTGTCGCGGTTTTGCTTGAAGGGCCTGGTCGCGCCGGTCGGGTTGACGATCTTACGGCATTCTTGTTCGAGTGCTGTCGGTTTGTGCCGGAACTGCGGGCGTCGATTGCTGGCGATACGTCTGAGCCGACGCGTATTTTTGTGGGCGACAACTGCCGTTCACTGACGATGCCAATGTCCGATGCCGTTGTTTCGCGTTCTGCTTCATTAGCTGGCCTGCAACTGGAACGCTGGCTCGTTGGCGGACTCCCGAAGGAGGCGACGCTTTGCGCCGGGGTCTCGGATACCGAAGGCCTCGGCATGGCATGGACCAGCACCAGCCTCGGCCCGACCACTGTGCTCAACGTAGCAGACGATGGTGGCTGGAACATTCGGATTCTGCACCCTGTCGTGCAAGCGATCCATGCTGATGCGCTGCGCTGGGGCGCTCTGGAAACAGGTGGAGCCTTGGTCGGTCGTATCTCGTTTGAGAATCGAACCATCACCATTGCTGGCCTCGTGGATGCGCCGCCTGACAGCATTCGGGAGGCCGCCCGCTTCGTCCTTGGGACGAATGGGCTTGTTCAAAATTTGCGCACAGCGAATGGAACCTCTTTGGGGTATCTGGCCTTCATCGGCACTTGGCATAGCCACCCGAAAGGCGGCGCACATTCGGGCATAGACCGAAATACGTTGCGCGGCATCGCCGAGGATGCTGGCGGCCTTCCCGCCGTGTCGTTGGTATGGACTCCGACAGGACTCAGGTGTGCGGTGGATCGCTGGTAAAGGCAAAGCCGCCGGCACTTTCTTGGCATAAAACGAAAGGGATGTATGGCTGACTACTTCGAGATCGATTTTCTTGGCGTCGAAACAGCGAAAAGCGGGGATGCAATCACGCTACGCTATTCGGTGAATGGCACAGAGGGCGTGCACGTCGTTGACGGTGGGTATCTGGATACGGGAGATCAGCTCGTCGAGCACCTGAAGACGTACTATGGAACAACAGTCATCGACCATGTGATCCTCACACACCCCGATCGCGATCACGCCAATGGGCTGCGAAAAGTCCTGGAGCAATGCACAGTCAAAAATCTCTGGATCAACAGGCCGTGGATCTATGCAGATCAGTTGATTGATCGATTCGAGACCTATGAATCAGTTGAAGCACTGAGACGGAAATTGCGCTCCATCTACGATGCCACGGCAATTCTTGAGGATCTTGCGGTTGAGAAGGGAATTCCAATCCATGCCCCTCTTCAGGGGCAGAACATCGGTCCCTTCATGGTGATGGCACCCACACTAGATCGCTACTTCGACCTGATCGTGGACTCCGCGAAGACACCGGAAGCTGTTGAAGAAAGTGCTTTGGATAGCGCGCTGAGCAGCATATTCCGGGTGGTGAAGGCCGCGACCGCCTACATCAAGTCCCTGTGGGGCGAGGAATATTTTCCGCCGGAGCCTACCAGCCGTGAAAATGAAATGAGTGTGGTCCAGTCGGCTGTTCTGAACGGTCATCGTGTCATGCTTACTGGCGATGCCGGGCGTGAAGCGCTGCAAGAGGTTATTGACTACGCGCCTTTTGCCGGACTCGCGTTGCCAGGCATTCGGTATTTCCAGGTGCCTCATCATGGCGGGCGACACAATGTCTCGACTGAAATTCTGGATCAACTGGTTGGTCCACGATTGGACAGCATGCCGGACAAGCATACCTGGAATGCCATTTGCAGTTCTGCCAAAGCCGATGAGGATCACCCGCGGAAGTCCGTAATTCGCGCTGTATTGCACCGGGGTGGGCACTGGGCGGCAACCGAAAGCAAGAATCTCCGCATTGGGGCGGGCATTACCCGCGATGGCTGGGTATCAATTCCTCAAGCAGAGTACCCCGAAGAGCAAGAGAGTTGAGCGGGCAGTTTGAGCGTGACGTGCTGTTCATTGGCTTTCTGCCGCCTACGTTATGAGCGTCCCGGCGTTCCGCCGTCGGACTCGCGGGCTGCGCCCCGCGCCTCATGCCGAGTCGCGGCCACCCGGCTTTGATTCCTGACGCCTCCGGCCTTGCGGGCCTGCGCTTGCCTAACTACCAGGTACTTGCAACCTATGCATGCGATGTCGCTCTCTGAGTTTCCAATTTCTGTGCTTGAACTCCACACATGGCCGTGGTGGCGAAGATTTTGGAATCGACCGCCGGCGCTTGTACGGAAGCGGTGTGAAGCTTGGCGTGAGCTATTGGGGCTCAAGGAGTCGGCAGGAAAAAATGTGCTCCTCAACACCGCAAAATCGAAGATTTTTGATGACTCACGCCGTCGATGGGACATCCTGGACAATCTTAATCGCAGCAACTTTACTTTGCGGAGCCGATTTTCGGGCTTAGCCTCGGGCGCTAAGGAGGCTTTCCAAAGTCCTCATGGATCGCTAGTGCAAGTGACGATGGTGCCTCACTTTGAATGCGACGCAAGCGATATAGAGGGCATCTCCGCAAGCAAGTCGGCAGATATGCCACACGAAAGTGTGGATGTCTTTGGTGCCTACTATATTGATGAGCAGAATCGATATGCCAGAAAAGGAAAGCCCCCGCTCGGACTGGATGATGCGAGCTTAAAAGAGCTTTGTTCTCATGGCGAAATTCGGCTACTGCACGGACGTGGCTCCGACACGTTTAGCGTGCGAGCTTGGGATGGCCGTTTGTTCCTTGACAACAGTGGCGGATCTCACCATCTTGCGGGCGCCGTGCATGTCGCTAAGCGCATTGGCGCGCGCATTCACCTCGCCTCGAAACTCTATCTCTACCAGCTCAACCATTTGACTGTGCAATGGCTGCTCGATGGATTTCATCTGGTATTGCTCCCCAAGGATTTGGCCGGACAGATGCTATGGACTGTGAAGAGCTTGGTAGGTTCTGGTTCGAACATGGAGTTCCCGCCTGTACTGGCCGAAGGCACGCTTTTGGCATTCCCCCGGGGTTCGCAAATCGCCGAGTCCGTGATGGCAGAACTATTGAGTCAGGGGCACCACGATTTGGGCAATGATTTGAGGGAAGCGCTGACTGCGCAACAGCGGTTCTTGACTGAATCGACGGCTCTATGGACAAAGCAATTTTCATCTCCAACCTGCTGACGATGCTCTAAATGCGTGTGGTCACGTCGTTACCTATAGATCGCGAGTTGAAGCTCCACATTTCATAGGAACTTAGCGACAAAAGAGCGTCCCGGCGTTCCGCCGTCGGGCTCGCGGGCTACGCCCCATGCCTCGTACCGAGTCATGGCCATCCGGCTTTGATCCCTGACGCCTCCGGCCCTGTGGGCCTGCGCGCTGCGCTTGCCCATCCGTCGTCTCTGCGGGCGGGGTGTGGGCGGTCTTGCTGTTCCCTTCACCGTATCACGGCGTTCTCGCCGTCAAGGGCTGCGCGCGCCTTGCGCGCTTGCGTCCTGGCGGCCGTCGCTGACCCCTGACCGCTTGCGCTGCGCCGTGCTGAGGCCGGTTCCGGGCAATTCCGCCCGAGCAACCGGAGCATGATCATGTCGCAACTTTCTCTGTCTCTCGATTCCTCGCTGCTGGTGCGTGACGACCAGGGGCGCTATCTGCCGGCGACTGCCGACCAAATTCTGGAAGCTGCGCGGTACGTTATCGACCAGAAAACTCCGCGCGGGACGCTGTTCACTTCGCCGGCGCTGGTCAAGGACTACCTGCGCACCAAGCTGGCCAACTTCGAGCATGAGGTTTTCGCTACGCTGTTCCTCGACAGCCAGAACCGTCTGATCGAATACGTGGAGATGTTTCGCGGCACCATCGACCAGGCATCGGTGTATCCGCGCGAAGTCGTGAAAACGGCACTGCAACACAACGCAGCGGCCGTGATCTTTTCGCACAATCATCCGAGCGGCAATTCCGAGCCGAGCCAGGCGGACAAGCTGCTGACCCAACGCCTCAAGGAAGCCCTGGCGCTGGTGGACGTGCGCACGCTGGATCACATCGTCGTCGGCGGCGAGGCCACTACGTCATTCGCTGAGCGTGGCCTGATCTGACACAGGGGGGCTGCGGCCCCTTTTTTGCTGCGCCCGGTGGCGCAGCTACGGCCCTCGCGGGCCTGCGCTTGCTGAAGACAGGTGTGCGTAGGTGGTGGTGTGAGGCGGTCTTGCTGTTCCCTTCACCGTATCACGGCGTTCTCGCCGTCAAGGGCTGCGCGTGCAAGCACGCTTGCGGCCTCCCGGCCGTCCTTGACCCCTGACCGCTTGCGCTGCGCCGTGCTGGTGACGGTTCCGGGCAATTCCGCCTGTGTAACCGGAGATCGTCATGAACGATAAATCACATGTTTCCCTCGAACAGCACGTTTGCCTGGTCTGCGGCAAAGCGTTCGATACCGGCACCATCCTGCTCGACAAGCGCCTGCGTGCAAGCATGGAGCACCATACGAAGACGGGCTGGGGCCTATGCCCCGAGCACCAGAAGCTGGCCGACGATGGTTTCGTCGCGCTAGTCGAATGCGACCCGCAGCGCAGCGGCTCGCCGGGTGGCCGCCTGAAGCCCGAGCAGGCTTATCGCACGGGCCGGCTGGCGCACCTGAAGCATCATGTGTTCGCCAAGGTGTTCAACGTGCCGATCGAGGCCAACCAGCCTTGCGTCTTCGTTAAGCCGGGCGTCATAGAGCAGCTTGAAGCGATGGTGTCGCCGGCGACGAGCTGATCGCGCTAACAACCCGGCGCGTCGTCCTTTCGGGCGACGCGCCATTCTTTTTGCTGCGCCCGATGCCGATGCCTTCGCGCCCGCGGCGCTTCGCTTGCCTCCAGGGGAAAGCCCTGCGGGCTATCCCCGCCGCGCGATGCTTGGCGCCCCTGGAAGACCGCCGAACCGGCTGCGCCGGATCGGCCAGAAGCCAATCGCAGTCCCAGCAGCAGAAGCAATTTCTCGATGCCTTGTGCATGAGGGCTGTCCTGGGCGTGATGTTCATCGAGCATCGAAGTCAGGGCGTCCCCGGCCAAGAAGACATGGCCGGTCGCGCTGTCGTGCGCGTTGCGCATCGAGCCGCCTGCGGCGTCTCGCCCCTGACGGGCTTCCATCGTTCCCTCGCTCCGCTCGGCTGACGCCTCCGGCCCGGCTTCTAGATCCGGGCCTGCGCGCTTCGCTTGCCGTGCGGTTCGGCACATAGGGATGGCCGTTGCCATGTCCAGCCGTCTTCCCTGACCTCATCACCTTGTCTGCGACTGTAGCCCGCGCCCGTGTGCCGTCAAGGCACGCAGGGCCGTGTCCTCGGCTGCGCCTGCGGGCCGCACCAACCCTGCGCTTGCCTCCTTGACGGCACCCGTTCGCGCGCTCCTGACCGTCGCGGGCGATGAACTCAGGAAAGACGGTGGCAACAGGGCTAACCGGGTTCCTCGTGCCGACCGCACCGAACAGCTGAAAGGCTGGGCTCCGAATCTAGGAATCCGGTGTGCGGTGTGAACAGCAAACCTCTTTTTGTCAGGAGAAAGACCATGCAACTCGCATCCCGTTTCGCTTCCCGTTCCCCGGCACTGCGCAGCGAATACCCGCTGACCGATGACCAGATTCACCGTGTCGCGCCGTCCATCTTCGCGGACGCCCCGCATGAGAGCCGTTCGCAGCGGTACGCCTACATCCCCACCGCCGCCGTGCTGACCGAGCTTCGGAAAGAAGGCTTCCAGCCCTTCATGGTGACGCAGACCCGCGTGCGCGATGAAGGCAAGCGCGAGCACACGAAACACATGATTCGCCTGCGCCACGCCAGCCAGATCAACGGCGCGGAGGCTAACGAAATCGTGCTGCTGAACTCGCATGACGGCACCAGCAGCTATCAGATGCTGGCCGGCATGTTCCGGTTCGTGTGCAGCAATGGTCTTGTCTGCGGCGACACCGTGGCGGACGTGCGCGTGCCCCACAAAGGCGACGTAGCCGGCTCCGTCATCGAAGGCGCTTTCGAGGTGTTGAGCGGCTTCGAGCGGGTGAAGGAATCCCGCGATGCCATGCGCGCGATCACGCTGGACGAAGGCGAGGCCGAAGTGTTCGCCCGTTCCGCGCTGGCCCTCAAGTACGACCCCACCGACAACAAGCCAGCGCCCATCACCGAATCGCAAATCCTGATGCCGCGCCGGTTCGACGACCGCCGCCCGGACTTGTGGAGCGTGTTCAACCGCACCCAAGAAAACCTGACCAAAGGCGGATTGCATGGCCGCAGCGCCAACGGGCGCCGCCAGCAGACCCGCCCGGTGCAAGGCATTGATTCCGATGTGCGCCTCAATCGCGCCCTCTGGATGCTGGCCGATGGCCTGCGCCAGTTGAAAGCCTGAACCCTTCCGATCTTTTACCCGCCGGAGGGGCGGTTCCCCTCCATTCCCTTGTTTCACTTGATTGGAGATACACCATGAACGCCGTTACCACTACCGAAGCCCGCGCCATCCAAGCCCCCGCGCTGGAAGCTGCCGACCCGACCAAGAACCTGATTCTGGTTCCGCTGTCGCGGCTGGTGTTGCGCCCCACGGGCCGCAACGTGCGCAAGACCCCGCGCATGTCCATCCCCGAACTCGCCGCATCCATCCAGCGTGTCGGCCTGCTGCAAAACCTGATCGTGATTGCATCCGCCGATGGCGAGCATTACGAAGTCGTCGCCGGTGGCCGTCGCCTCGCCGCGTTGAAGCTGCTGGCGAAAAAGCACCGCATCAGCAAGGAATGGGAGGTTCCTTGCCTGCTGGTAGCCGATGGCACCGCCCGCACGGCCAGCCTCACCGAGAACGTACAGCGCGAAGCCATGCACCCCGCCGACCAGTTCGAGGCATTCGCCGCGCTGGTGGCCGAAGGCCGGCCCATCGAGGACATTGCGGCGGATTTCAGCGTCACGCCGCTGGTGGTGCAACGCCGCTTGAAGCTGGCGAACGTGTCGCCGCGCCTGATGGCCGACTATCGCGCCGATGCCGTCACGCTCGATCAGTTGATGGCGCTTGCCATCACCGATGACCACGCCGCACAGGAAGCCGCGTTCTACGATGCCCCGCAGTGGCAGCGGCATCCGTCCCACTTGCGCGAACGCCTGACCGAGCGCGAAATCGACGCCTACCGGCATCCGCTGGTGCGGTTCGTAGGGCTGGACACCTACGAAGCCGCAGGCGGTGGCATCCGCCGCGACCTGTTTGCGGAAGGCGATGCGGGCGTGTATCTGACCGATGCCGCGCTGCTGGAACGACTGGCGCAAACCCGGCTGGCAGGCATTGCCGCCAATGTTCGCGCCGAAGGTTGGGCGTGGGTGGATGCCACGCCGGGCGCGACCCATGCCGACCTGCACACCTTCCAACGCGCCCCGAGGGAGCGCCGCGAACCGAACAAGCGCGAAGCCGCACGCATCGAGAAGCTGCAAGCCCGGATGCACGAACTGGCCGAAGCCGTGGATGCCGCATTGGACGCCGACGACGAGGAAAAGGCCGATGCCTTGCAGGAGGAAGGCGAAGCCGTGGGCGAGCAGTTGCAAGCGCTAGAAGATGGCTTGCAAGACTACGGCGCGAACGTGAAGGCCGCAGCCGGAGCCATCGTCACCATCGACCGCAACGGCGAGGCCGTCATTCATCGCGGCCTGATGCGCGAAGCCGAAGCCAAGGCGCTGCGCACACTGGAAAGGATTCGGCAGGGTTTCGGCGGCGAAGGCGAAGCCGCGAACGACGAGGAAGGCGAGGACGGAGACGACGACAGGCAGCCCAAGGCCGCCGCCATGTCCGACCGGCTGGCGCAGAAGTTGAGCGCCCACCGCACCGCCGCGCTGCAAATCGAAGTCGCCCGGCATCCGCAAGCCGCGCTGGCCGCCGTGGTGCATGGCATGGTGCAGACCGTTTTGCAGGGCAGCCACTACGGCCACGACTTGCCGCTGGGCGTAAGCCTCAAAGTGCAAGACCGGCTGGAAGGCATGGCCCCGGACTTGCCCGAATCGCCCGCCGCCGTGGCGCTGCGCGAACTGCAACAGGTGGCGGGCGAAGCCTTGCCGGAGGACAGCGCCGAACTGTTCGCCGTGCTGCTGGCGAAGCCGCAAGATGAACTGGTGCGGCTGCTGGCCGTGTGCGTGGCTTCCACGGTGGACGTGGTGACACCCCGCGCCACGCCGCACCAGCGCGGCGCAGAACTGGCGCAGGCCGTGGGCCTCGACATGGCCGCATGGTGGAAGCCGACCGCAGAAGGCTACTTCAAGCATGTTTCCAAGGCCGTGATTCTGGATGCCGTGGCCGTGTTTGCACCGGATTCTGTAACCCGGCTGGCGAAGTTGAAGAAGGCCGACATTGCCAGCGAGGCCGAGCGGCTGGCCGATGGCACGGGCTGGATGCCCGCCATCTTCAAGGCCGCAGGCCCGCAGGATGCCGTGCAGGAAGAAGGCCCGGAGCAAAACGCCCCGGAGGATGCCGAGGCAATGGCGGATGAACCCGCCGAAGCACTGGCCGCTTGACCCGCACGGAAGGCAAGCGCCCCGGCCTCGACCGGGGCGCTTCGCTGCAAGGAGAAACCCCAATGACCCGCACCACGACCAGCCGCCCACGCATGGCGGCGACCTATGCCCCCGGTACGGTACGCGCCCGCCGCTGGCACGGCGAAGGCGACGTGCGCGGCTACCGTCCGCCTCGCGGCTGGACAGCCCGAGCCGACCTGACCGACTTTCACCCCATCACGGGCCGCGCCTTGCCGCGTGCCGTGTGGTGGATTATCGAAACCAAGGACTAACCCATCATTCACGCCAGCCCCAGTCCGTTCCGCCCTGGGGCTGGTGGTCAAAAATCCGGGCGCGGCGGTGGCCGCGCCCGGTTTCAAGGCCCAAAACCAAAACGCCCCTTCGCCGCCTTCGGGCGGGCGGCGAAGGGGCCGCGCACAAGCGGCCTTGTGCGCGAGAAACCACGAAGCCCACAAGTGCGGCGGCGCACCCCGCCGCCGGTGTTTGGACTGCGCCCCGCCGCAATGGGCGGGGCTTGTGGGGCTACGCCCCGGCTTGCTGCGGCAGGTTGTGCGAAAGCGTGCCGTCCTCGACGCTGGCGGTTCGTTGCCTGTATGTCACGAAGGACGGTTCACCGACACACCGCCCGGCCTCGCCCGATGGAGCCTCCACGCCACGCCTCAAGCATGTGCCGCGAGCTGCGGCAGGGGCGCTCCGGCCTTGTCGTCGGGGCATTGACCTGGCCCGCGTCAGGGCGCAAGCCGGTGAAGCCGTCACGCGGGGATGCCGAGTCGGCCATGTCTCCATTCGGGAGCGGTCGGCCTGTACGTCCTTGTCTTGTTGTGAATCCTGGCGGTGGCGCGGCTGCGCCTTGGGCTTCATGGCCGCAACCTTCCAGCAAAAATAATTTCCCCTGCGCTGCGCGCATTCCTCGCGGGACAAATTATTTTTGCTTCCAGGTTCTCCACTTCGTTCCGACCGCAAGCGGTGCGGCCAGCCCATCCCCGCCGGACGGATCACAACAAGGACGCACTGGCGCGACCTTGTTCAACCCGAAAGGAGAAATCATCATGGCAAACATCGGCACCTTCACCGCAGAGAAAGACGGCTTCACCGGCACGCTCCGCACCCTGACGCTCAACGTCAAAGTCAAGCTGGTTCCCAACGACAAGGGCGACAACGAGAACGCCCCCGACTACCGCCTGCAAGCGGCAAGTCATGACATCGGCGCGGCGTGGAAGAAGACCAGCGAGGCCGGACGGCCCTATGTGTCCGTGACCCTGGACGATCCTTCGTTCCCAGCCACCGTTTATGCCCGCCTGATCGAAGGCGAGAACGGCACGCACGACCTGATCTGGTCGCGCAACAAGCCCAAGGCGGCCTGACGGCCGCCCACAGCGCCCCGCCCATTGCGGCGGGGCACTGTGCTGCTCATCGCATCACCGCACGCATAGGGTTTCGGCAGTCGCTCCGCGCTGGGTACGTCCACCAGGGCCGGTATCGCATGGGTGCTGACTGGAGGGTTCGCAACCCTTGGCAGCCGCAGGCACAAGATGGCGTGTCGGCGCTGGAAGCGCCGCCGGGCTTTCGGGCTGCGCCCCGTGCCGGCTACGCCGTCACGGCCAATCGGCTTCAATCCCTCACGCCTTCGCGCCTGCGGCGCTGCGCGCTTCGCTTGCGGAGATCCGGCACTACGCGCCGACGCGCTACGGCGTATCCGACTCCTTCAGCACGGCCTCAAGCTCCTGGCGCACGCGCGCCAGCAGCTCGTCGGCCTGGTGCGCGCTGTCGCCGACGTAGGCCAGCGTCAGCAGCGTGAGCGGATGCACGTCCATGACCTCGCACAGCTCGGCCAGCTTGTGGATGGTCGGGCTTTTCAGGTCGCGTTCCAGCGAACTCATGTAGGTGCGGCTGGACACGTCAGAGAACGCTTCCTGGCTCAAGCCACGCGCTTTCCTGACCGTCCGTATCGCCGCTGCCAATGAGTTCTTCGCTGCCACCTATGGTTTCCCCCCAAAAACCAAGATGACAGCCCATTGCGCTCTATAGGGCTACAATCTATAGTGTTCATTTTGTGCTACTGCTTTCCTCTTTCGTGCCTTTACGGAAATCCGTATCTGCGGATTTCTTCAAACCCAGGGAACCGCATCCGTGTCTTTCCTGACTTCCGGCAATGCGCTTTCGTGCCTCTACGCTTCTATGGATTCGTGCGCAAGCACAGAGGCGCTTCGGCGGTTCCGTGCATTCGTGGAAGGCACGCGGCCGTGATCCCGCTTGCGACCGAGGAAGAACGGACGCGGCTGCTGGCCCACGGCCAAGCCCGCGCCGCCGGGCAGGATATCGACCCGTTGCCGGCCGTGCGGCTGTTCACCCCGGACGCGCATGCAACATGGCTGCTGGCCTCGCTCGATCCTGCCGATGGCGATACGGCCTACGGCCTGATCGACTTGGGGATCGGAATGCCCGCTCTGGGCACGGTGAGGCTGTCCGATCTCGCGTCCATCGTCGGCCCGCGTCAGCGGCCGGTGATGCGCGATCGCTACTTTCAGCCGACGCGGAGGCTGTCGGAGTATGTCCGGCTGGCGCAGGAAGACGGTTCGATCCCGGACTGATACCGGCCAGCGCAGCAGGGCCAAACGGGACGCATTGTGACTATTTCAGTCTTGTTCAAGACCGGACAAGTCTGAATCCGCACGCTTGCGCCGAAGCGGTGCGATCCAGATGCAAACAGTCATGATGCCGGGCGCTGGATGCGGCACGTTGCTCAATGCTGCGCACCATTTTTACGGCGGCGCAGCCGTCGCATTCAGACGATTTCAGCAATGCTCCGGAGCGAATCTGTCTTGACACCAGCAGTTACAGCTTACCTTGATTCGATGACGACTTGATGGCGTTTCGATAGCTCCCGCACGGCGGAATCCGTAGCGACGTTCCTGCTGATCGACAGGAGGTTGCGTTATGGCTGATCTGAACGCCGAGCATTGGTATCCAACCGCCGCGTATCTCTACACGCTGCACCTCGACGGCCCCGCGCTGGCCTGGGAATACCTGCGTAGAAACCCCGATTACCGGCTCGACTGGTTGCGCCGTCGCCGCCGACCGGATACGGCGCATCGATGGGGCTTGCGCCTGCTGGAAGACCCGGCCCTGGATGCGCGCGATGCGCATCCAGCCTGGTTCCCCGATCACGATGGCGTGATCCAGCTCTATCCAGACGACGACCCGCCGCCGGATGCCGACGCCTTCGAGTTCTGGCGCGTGCCTGGCCGCAAGCAACTGATCCACGACGGCAAGCGCCTGGTGCTGGTGTCGCACTGGCCGGGTTGCTGCGTGCGGCTGGCACTCGCGCCCGGCCTGGAAGACGGCATGGCCTACCTCTACGCCACCCGCGCCTGCGCCACGCCCTGCACGCGCTATCGCACGCTCGCGGCCGAACTGGATGCGCTGTCCGCCGCGACCGTGGCCACGCCTGCGGCGGCGGCTCGATCCCGGCCCACGCCCGCCGCGGTGCTGGAACTGCACACCTTGCAGGCGCTCGACGCGACCCTCTCGGGCGCGTCCTTGCGCGAGGTGGCCGAAGGGCTGTTCGGCGCGGATGCCGTCGCAGCCGACTGGCACAAAGACAGCGCCTTGCGTGCTCGCGTGCGGCGGCTGGTGCGCCGTGGCGATGCGCTGATGCGCGGCGGCTACCGCCGCCTGGCACAGCTTCCGCCACCGTTGCACTAGGGGGGACGTTTCGCGTCCCTTGAAGAACGTCCCTTAGCAAGAAGCCTTGCTTTCTTGAAAGTGCCTCTATCCGGCCGCGTGGTGTGGCCGGGCTTGATGGAGGTACACCCCATGCGACCCGCTCCCTTGCGGCCTGCCGCCGCTGCTGTCGCTGCGCCCGCGCAGCCCCAACGCTACCTGACCAACGACGAAGCCGCCGAATACCTGCGGCTGTCGCCGCGCACGCTGGAGAAACAGCGCGTGATCGGCGGAGGGCCGAAGTTCCGCAAGTTCGGCCGCCGCGTCATGTACGCGGTAAGCGACCTCGATGCCTGGGCCGACCAGCGCAGCTACGAGGCGACTTCCGACCCGGAATATGCCCAACGCCACGCGGGTGACTACCGTGATGGCCGCTGAACGCCGGTGCGTGGGTGGCCTTTGCCATGTCCAGCCCGCCAGGGCAAGCCTTGCAGCAGCGCGAACAGCTCGACCTGTTCCGGGCGCTGCCGGGCGACATGGCACCACGCGACAGCCAGGACTTGATGGCCTTTCCGTTCTTCTCGCTGGCGAAGTCGCGGCGCACCGCGCCGATCGACTTTCGCGCAGGCGGCATCACCATCCGCGTGGAGGGCACGCAGGAGCACGGCATCGCAACGATATGGGATGCCGACGTGCTGATATGGGCCGCTTCGCAGATCGCGGAGGCGCGCGACGCGGGCATCCGCCCGTCGCGCTGGATACGCGCCACGCCCTACGAAATCCTGCGCTTCATCGGGCGCGGCACATCGCTCAACGACTACCAGCGCCTGAAAGCCGCGCTGGATCGCTTGCAATCGACCACGGTGGCCACGTCCATCCGCGAAACCACGGGAAGGCGCTTGCATCGCTTCTCGTGGATCAACGAGTGGAAGGAACTGGCCGACGCCAGCGGCGTGCCGCTGGGCATCGAGCTGATCTTGCCCGATTGGTTCTATGCGGGCGTGCTCGATGCCGCCTTGGTGCTGACCATCGACCCGGCCTATTTCCGCTTGAAGGGCGGCATCGAACGCTGGCTGTATCGCCTGGTGCGCAAGCACGGCGGACGGCAGGAACACGGCTGGCAATTCGATTTCCGGCACCTCTACCGCAAATCGGGCAGCGCGGCGCGCTTCTCCGATTTTGCCTACGACTTGCGCGCCCTGGTGGCGCGGCAGTCGCTGCCCGGCTACGTCCTGGACATCGAGCGGATGCCGGACGATGGAACGGAACTGCTGACCTTCCGGCCAGTGCTGCATACGGCACGGGGATAACTCGGGGAAAACTTGTGGACGGCCTCGTGCTATCAGGAGTACCGGGTATCGTGCTATCAGGAGTACGCCTATCGTGCTATCAGGAGTACGAAAACGCCGTAAAGCCAATAACGGCGCGGGTTTGCGCCCCCTCTAACTTACCTAACAAGAAATACATAACTTTTAGTAGAAGCGCGCCGTTTCGGTGGAAAACCACCCAGCGGCACGGCCAGGCCGGCTTTCCGGCAGGGAGGGCCGCGCCATGATCGTCGCGCTTCTCAATCAGAAAGGCGGCGTAGGCAAGACCACGCTCGCCACGCACATCGCCGGCGAGCTGGCGATGCGCGGCCAGCACGTCGTGCTGCTGGATGCCGACCCGCAGGGTTCCTCACTGGACTGGACGCAGCGCAGAAGCCAGCAAGGCTTGCCACGGCTGTTCAGCGCCGTGGGCCTCGCACGCGAAACGCTGCACCAAGAGGCACCAGAACTCGCCAGGCGAGCAGATCACGTCGTCATCGACGGCCCGCCGCGCATCGCCGCCTTGGCGCGCTCCGCGCTGCTGGCGGCCGAGCGCGTGCTGATCCCGGTGCAGCCGAGTCCCTACGACCTGTGGGCCAGCGCCGAGATGGTGGCGCTGATCCGCGAGGCGCAGGTGTTCCGGCCTGCGCTGCGCGCGGCCTTCATCATCAATCGGCGTGTCAGTACCACCGTGATCGGGCGCGAAGCGCGCCAGGCGCTTGCCGACCAGCCGCTTCCTGCGCTGCGCGCGGAAGTGCATCAGCGCGTCGTGTTCGCCGACAGCGTGGCCGCTGGTCGGCTTGCACGCGAGACGGCGCCGGACAGCGCGGCCGCGCGTGAAATCACCGCGCTGGTCGATGAACTGCTGCGGTGGCCGTCATGACAGCGAAGCCGCCACCACGCGCCAAGCGTGTCGGCATCGGCGCGCGTCCGCCCGCGAATCCACACGCCGAGGCGTGGATTCGCCAAGGTGATGCCGATGCGCTGGGCAAGGGCGACCTCTACACGGCTCGCCTCACTCTCGACATCACGCCCGCCATGCGGGCGCGCATCAAGGTGTCGGCCTTCACGCAAGGCGTGACCGTGGCCGACCTGCTGCGCGGCCTGCTGGAGCGCGAGTTTCCAGAGAGCCGCAGGGAGAGCACCCCATGAACATATCCGCTTCGCCGGCCGCTGGCGCGGCCACGGCTGCGCTCACAGCACCTACCGGCCAGCCAGCCAGCGCGCCGCTGACGCGCGTGGCGCTGGCCTACATCGACCAGCATTTCGACCTCTATCTGCGCTTCGGTGAGCCTGCGCGCATCGTCCGGCTCGACCGCTGGCGGCGCAGCGCCGTGTTCCTGCCGAACGCGGTTCTGTGCCGTGTCCGTTGGCAAGCCAACGACTACGGCACGATCCGCTGGCAGCTCATGGTGATGCAGGCTTGCACGCCGCTGGACGCGGCGCAGCGCATCCCCGGCGTGCGGCCGGGCGCGCGCCTGCTGCTGCACGCCGAAGGCGAGAACCAGGTGCGCGCCGTGCTGGAACGCATCGACGCCATCGAGGCGCTGGGCATCGCGCCCGTCGCCGTCTCGCCCGCGTACTGGCGCACGCTCGCCAACCGGCTCGCCGCGCGCCTGCCGCTGCCCGAATACACCGCCGAGCGGCACGCCGCCTGGCTGACCGGGAGGGCACAGCCATGACCACCGTTTCTACTGTCGCCGCCGCGCCGCGTCCTCGCTCGCCCCGCGCACGTTTGCGCGCTCGCCTCGTACTGGCGAGCCTGTCCGCCTGCAGCCTCGCTGCGCTGGCCTGGGCGTCCTTCGTGCAGCCGCTGCCGCGCCTGATCTACAACCCGTCAGATAGCGTGGCGGTTGGCTGGTATCGCGTCGATCCGTTCGACCCACGCGCCGCCTCGCTGCCACGTCCGCCGTCCGTAGACAGCATCGTGCTGGTGCCGCTGCCCGCCAGGGCCGCCGCGCTGGCTGCGCAGCGCGGCTACCTGCCGACGCGCGTTCAGCTGCTCAAACGTGTGGGCGCGGTCGCGCCGCAACACGTTTGCATCGTCGCCGGTCAGGTACGCATCGACGGCGTGCCGGTGGCCGCCGCGTTGCCTGCCGACCGGCTGGGCCGGCCGCTGCCGTCCTTGCAGCTTTGCCGACGCCTCGACCCGGGCGAGCTGCTCCTGTTGAGCGTGACGAATCCGGCATCGTTCGACAGCCGGTATTTCGGGCCGGTCAGCGCATCCGCCGTGATCGGCGTCGCGCATCCGGTCTGGCTGGAGGCTCGCCCATGATGGCCGCCGACTCGCTGTACGTTGCCGTGCATCTTGTCGTGCCATCGGGCATGCCGATCCAGTGGCTTTCCGCGTGTCGTCGCGCGTGCAGTGCGAGCGCATCCGCGCTGCACTTCGCGCTGCCTTCCCATGTGCAGGCGTCTTGCCTCGAACGCGCCCGGCCTGCGGCCGTGTCCGCGTTCGCCGGTGCGCTGGCTGCTTACGCAGCAGCGCCGCCGGGCCGCCGCTGCCCGGAGCGCCAGCGAGGGGCAAAGGCGGAAGGCAAGACAAAAGGACGCGGCACAGGGCCGCGTCGAAAGCCAGTCTGCACGTGGGGGTGGCGCGGCACACAGCGGCTTCGCCGCCGTGCCGCTTGTGGCGCGAAGTCCGCGCCAAGACAGGGCGGCCCGCGTGCTTCGCACGCCGTGGCACGCCATAGCTTTCCTTGGAGACTGCCATGAGCGACCGCCGCGACGACGATTTCCGCGTGCGCCCCAGTGCCCCGAAGAACCGGGGCCAGGGCTTCGTTTCCAAGGTGCTCAAGCAGGCGGGCAAGGCCAGCGGCGGCAAGTCCTCTATGCGCAATTCCGCAGCCGGTGGCAGCGGCGCACGCGCCGGCCAGCGCCCCGGTTCGCGCTTGGGGCGCGGCCATACGGCGGCGCGCTTCGCGGGCGCGAAGCTCACGCCCTTGTCGCGGCGTGTAACCATCAAGACGCTGCTGGTCAATCAGCGCAATGCCAGCCCGCAATCGCTCGCCAAGCACCTGCGCTACATCGAGCGCGATGGCGCGGGCCGCGATGGCGAGCCGGGCCGAGCCTACGGGCCGCAAACCGACGAAGCCGACCTCGACGCCTTCAAGGAGCGGGCCGCCGACGACCGGCACCATTTCCGCTTCATCGTTTCCCCGGAGGACGGCGCCGAGCTGGACGACCTGCGCACCTACACCCGGCACCTGATGAATCGCATGGAAGCCGACCTGGGCACGCGGCTGGATTGGGCGGCGGTAGATCACTGGAACACCGACAACCCGCACACTCACCTGATCGTGCGCGGGCGTGACGACACTGGCAAAGACCTCATCATCTCGGGCGACTACATCGCGCAAGGCTTTCGCCATCGCGCCGCCGAACTGGCGACCGAATGGCTGGGGCCGCGCACCGAACTGGAGATCCAGCAGACCTTGCAGCGCGAGGTGGAGCAGGAGCGGTGGACGAGCCTGGATCGCACCCTGCAACGCGAGGTCGGCGAGGACGGCCGAGTGCAGATCGAACGCTTCAACGAACCGCGGCTGCAACGCCAGCGCCTGCTGCTAATCGGCCGCCTGCAACGCTTGCAGCGCCTGGGCCTGGCCGACGAAATACAGCCCGGCACCTGGGCCGTCTATGCCGACGCGGAAGAGACCCTGCGCGCCCTGGGCGAGCGTGGCGACATCATCCGCACCATGCAGCGGGCCATGCGCGGCGAGCCGCGCGAGCTGGCGGTGTTCGAGCCTGGGGACGATGGCCGAACCATTCTCGGCCGGGTGGCCGCGAAGGGGCTGGCCGACGAGCTGCGCGACCGGGGCTATCTGGTCATCGACGGCGTGGACGGCAAGGCCCACTACGTCGCGCTCAACGCCCGCGACGAGTTGGCGAACTACCCGGCCGGCGCCGTGGTGGAGGTGAAGGGATCTGCCGACGTGCGGGCAGCCGACCGCAACATCGCCGCGCTGGCGAGCGGTGGCCTGTACCGCACCGACCATCACCTTGCCGTGGCGCGGGGTCAGGCTGTGCCCGGCCGCGATCCGCAGGAAGTCGTCGCGGCCCACGTCCGCCGACTGGAAGCCCTGCGCCGGGCCGGCATCGTGGAGCGCGTGGCCGAAGGGCTATGGAAGGTGCCGGGCGACCTGCCCGAGCAGGGCCGCCGCTACGACGCGCAGCGCCTGGGCGGCGTGGCCGTGGAACTGAAATCGCACCTGCCCATCGAGCGGCAGGCCCGCGTGATCGGGGCTACTTGGCTCGACCAGCAGTTGATTGGCGGCTCGGGCCTGGGCGACCTGGGCTTTGGCGGCGAGGCCAAGCAGGCCATGCAGCAGCGCGCCGACTTCCTGACCGAACAAGGGCTGGCCGAGCGGCGCGGGCAGCGCGTGATCCTCGCCCGGAACCTGCTGGGCACGTTGCGCAATCGGGAACTGGCGCAGGCCGCCAAGGACATTGCCGCCGAATCCGGCTTGGAGCACCGTCCGGTGGCCGACGGCCAGCGCGTGGCCGGTATCTACCGGCGCAGCATCATGCTCGCCAGCGGGCGCTACGCGATGCTCGATGACGGCATGGGGTTCAGCTTGGTGCCGTGGAAGCCAGTGATCGAACAGCGGCTGGGCCAGCAGCTCGCGGCCACAGTGCGCGGTGGCGGGGTGTCTTGGGAGATTGGGCGCGCACGCGGGCCTGCTATCAGTTGAGGCGGTAAACAAAACGCAGCTAGCAACACGATACGGAGGGCTTGCACACCTTCCGATCAAGAAAACATCGAGCGAGCACGGAGGTCATCCGCTCGTTCCGCACTTGACCAAATTATTCGATAAAATATAGTTCGATCGTACGAACTCTATTAGAATCTGACATAACCAAGACCTTCGAGACACTCATGAATCGCTTGACTACCTATGCGCTCGACCTCCATAGACCCGTGCCGTCGGTCCGGGAGACTGGCACTTTGAGCACGGGCAGGAGCGTGCAGGCGTGCACGGTGGCCGTGCTGTCCATGTGTGTACTTCTGCTCGCTGCCTGCACTGATGGCTCAATCTCGTCTAGATCCGTGGCCACGCCGGTGGCTGCAGAAGTCGCTGTGGTACGGCAGGCACGATTACCTGTTACCAACGATGTGACTGGCAGCGTCGTCTCTGACGGACGCATCGACGTAGCTTCGCGCGTGACCGGATTCATTCGCCAGCTCGATGTTCGCGAGGGCCAGGCGGTCAGGCGCGGCGACCTGCTGTTGCGCATCGACGCCTCTGACATCGACGCGGCTATCGCGCAGGCACGCGCCGGCGTGCAGGCCGCCCAGGAGGCTTGGCGGGATGCGCAGTACGACGTGAACCAGAATGCGCAACTGGTGCCGGCTGGCGCGATCTCGGCCGACGCGCTGCGCAAGTCCAGGGTGCGGGAGGAAACCACCCGCGCGACGCTGGAGCAAGCGCAATCGGCGCTGGCGGCGGCACAAGCGCAGCGCAACTACGTGGCCATCACCAGTCCGGTGGATGGCGTGGTCGTCTCGGTGGCCCGGCGCAGCGGTGAGATGGCCACTCCCGGCGCGCCGCTGATGACGGTGGAGTCGCGTGAGGTCTTGCTGTTCAAGGCGTTCGTACCTGAGCGCAGCCTGGCGGCAATCAAGTCCGGTGACTTGATTCCCGTGCGCATCGACGCGCTGGGCGATGAGCGCTTCAAGGGACGGGTCCGGGGCGTGGTGCCATCGGGCGATGGCGTGACCCGCCGCTACGAGGTGGACATCGTGCTGCCGCGGGACGCGCGCCTGCTGCCGGGAATGTTCGGCCGTCTCGAAATCCTGCTGGACGAGAAGCGGGCCGTCACGGTGCCGCGTACGGCCCTCGTGCGGCGCGGCGGTTTGGACGGCGTGTTCGTGCTGCAGGAAGGTGTGGCGCGTTTTCGCTGGCTGCGCACAGGCCAGCGCCTGGGCGATGTGGTGGAGGTGACCGCGGGCCTGTCGGACGGAGAAACCATCCTCGCCAGCGTCGCCGACACCGTCCATGACGGCATGCCGATCCAGGCCGTCGGGGGCGCGCGATGACGTCGCGGCGCCTGAACTTCGCGGGTTTTCTCGCGAAGCACTTCATCACCTCCAAGCTCACGCTGGTCTTCATCATCGCCGTGGCGTTGATGGGTGTCGTGGCGGTGCTGCAGACCCCGCGCGAGGAGAACCCGCAGATCATCGTGCCCGCCGCCGCCGTTATGGTCGGCTTGCCGGGCGCCTCTGCCAGTGAGGTCGAATCGCTGGTGGTCACGCCCCTCGAAGGCATCCTGAGCGAACTGCCCGGCGTCGATCACATCGAGAGCACTTCCCGCAACTCACAGGGAATCGTTCAGGTGCAATTCAAGGTCGGCGAATCCAAGGAGCAGTCACTGGTCAAGCTCTATGACCGCGTGATGGCCAGCCGCGCCTGGCTGCCTGCCGATGCCACGACGCCATTGGTGCAAAGCGTCGACGCGGACGACGTGCCGATCGTCACCTTCACGCTGGCTTCGTCGAAATACGATGACTACGCGCTCAACCGCATGGCCGAACGCATGGCCGAGCGCCTGCGCAGTACCGAGAACGTCTCGGTGGTGTCGCTGCGCGGCGGGCAGCACCGCGAAATCACCATCGAACTGGACCCCGATCGCCTACAGGCTTACGGCGTGACCCTGGGCCAAGCCCGAGCGGCCTTCCCAATCAGCAACCTGACGTTGCCACTGCCGCCCACCGTACGTGACGGCCAGGTACAAGCCATCAAGCTGGATGCGGCCTACACCTCGGCCGAGGATGTGCGTAACCAGCTCATCGCCGTGCGCGACAAGCGGCCGGTTTACGTGCGCGACGTGGCCACCGTTACCGACGGCCCGCCGTCGGAGCCAACCACGGCCAGCCGCCTCTCCTTCGGTCTCGGTGATCCACGCTTTGGCACGGCCGATGCCACAGACCTGCCCGCCGTCACCATCGCCGTGGCCAAAAAGAAGGGCACCAATGCCGTGGTGGTCGCCAATGCAGTGATCGACCGCATGCAGCGCATGCAGGCCACCTTCGTGCCCCAGGACATCCAGGTCGTGGTGACGCGCAACGACGGCCAGAAGGCCGACGACGCGGTCAACCTGCTGCTGGAACACCTGACGATCGCCCTGGTCACCGTGGGCCTGGTGCTGATCCTCTTCCTGGGCTGGCGCGAGGCGTTGATCGTGATGATCACGGTGCCGTTGATCATGGGTATCACGCTGACGGCCAACCTGCTGGGCGGCGTCACTATCAACCGCGTCACGCTTTTCGCCCTGATCCTGGCGCTAGGACTGCTGGTGGATGCCGCCATCGTGGTCATCGAGAACATCCACCGCCACTACGCCAGCCGCAAACCGAAGGCAGACAAGGAAGCGGAAACCGTGCTGGCGACCAACGAGATCGGCAACGCCACCAACCTGGCCACCTTCGCGGTGATGCTGGTTTTCATTACCTTGCTGCTGGCCTTGACCGGCATGCCGCGCCAGTATTTTTTCCCGGTGGCGGTCACCGTGCCAGTTGCCATGGCCGCCTCCATCGTGGTGGCCTACATCGTCGTACCGTGGGCATCCAATCGCTGGCTTCATCGCCACGACATCCGGCAGGAAGAATCAGCGCACGGGCAACAGTCCCATGGCCATGATACACCGGGGCGGATCGAGCGCCTCTACCTGCGCCTGTTCAGCCCCTTACAGCAATACAGAAACGTGCGCATCGGCTTCGCTCTGGCGGTGCTGCTGCTGATGACGGTCTCGCTGATGCAAGGCGCCTGGCAGTTCGTCCGTCCGGCGGGCGTGGGCGGGGCCGTGTCCGCGCTGGGCGTGCCGATCGGCTTTCTGCCCAAGGACGACCAGAACACCTTCAACGTGGTGGTTTCGATGCCGGAAACCACGCCGGTGGAAGACACCGATCGCCTGGTGCGCCAGGTCACCGCAGTGCTGGCGCAGGAATCGCAGGTGCTCAACTACCAGACTTGGGTCGGCCAGGCAGGTGTGGCCGACTTCAACGGCCTGTTCAAGGGCACGGCCGCGCGTGCCGGCAGCCACATCGCGGAAATCCGCGTCAACCTCATCGACAAGCGTCACCGCAAGGAAAGCTCCATCGACATCGTGCGCGAATTGCGTCCCAAAGTGGAGACCATTCGCGCTGCCTGGCCCGGTGCCGAGGTGGCGCTGGTCGAGCAGCCGCCGGGTCCGCCGCTGCGCTCGACTGTTTTGGCGGAAATCTATGGCCCGGACGCCGAGGGTCTGCGCGCACTGTCGGCCCAGGTACGCGGGGCCTTCGCACAGACCTACGACATCGTCGATATCACCGATACCGAGCCGGAAGACGTGCCGGAGCACCGCATCGTGCCGGACAAGGACAAGGCCGCGCTCTCCGGCGTCTCGACTGCGCAGATTGCCGAGGCGCTGGCGCTGGTCTACGGCGGCACCACCCTCGGCCGCGCCCACCTGCCGGACGAGAAACTGCCGGTGCCAGTCAGGGCCTTCGTGCCGCGCCGCTTCGAGGTCGATCCCGCCCGGCTCGACCGGGTATTCGTGGACAACGCCGCCGGCCAGCCCGTGCCTCTGGTGGAGTTGGTCAAGGTGGTCCCCGCATCGGTCGATCGCCCCATCCTGCACCGCGACAACGAGAAGGTCACCTTCGTCGGCGCGGAAATGTCGGACTCGGTGCCGCTGTACGCCGTGCTCGACCTGCAGCGGCGCCTGCATGGCATCACCGCGCCGGACGGACGTCCGCTGCGCACCGGCAACCTGCGCTTCAAGGAGGACGTGCCCGACACCATCGATGGCTACCAGTTGCTGTGGGGCGGCGAGATGCGTATGACGATGGACGTGTACCGGGATCTCTCCCTCTCCCTCAGCGGCGCCCTGCTCATCATCTATTTCGCGCTGGTCGCCTACTACCGCTCGTTCATCATTCCGCTGGTGGCCATGTCGGCCGTGCCGCTGGGCATCATCGGCATCTTTCCGGGGCACTGGCTGATGGGCGTGGATTTCTCCGCGACATCCATGGTCGGCATCATCGCCCTGGCAGGCGTGGTGATCCGCAACTCGCTGCTGATCATCGACTTCATCCAGGACAACATCCGGCACGGCATGCCGCTGAAAGAGGCGGTACGCGAGGCCGGCGCGGTGCGTCTGCGGCCGATCCTGCTGACGATGCTGGCGATCATCTTCGGCTCGGCCATCATGGTGACCGACCCAGTCTTCGGGGGGCTGGCCATTTCGCTGATCTTCGGCACGCTGGTCTCGACTGCGCTGACTGTGTTCGTCGTGCCGCTGCTCTATGAGTTGCATGCAAAACGTCATGCGGCCCCTACGTCCCCAGGAGCAGATCATGCATGAGAAGGACCACGGCACATCATCGGCTAGCCATCGCCAAGCCCGCGCAGGCCATGAAACCGGCCCGTCGGTTCACCATCGGCTCGTCGGCACGCTGGCCGTGGCAGTGCTGGCGATGCTGAGCGGTTGCGCCTCGCTGGCACCCGCGCTCGATCCCATCGCACTCCCCGTCGCATCGAACTGGCGGACGCAGCCTGACGCGCCAAGTGGTGCGGCCGCGACTGAATTGGCCTGGCGCGAGTACTTCACCGACCCGGCCTTGCAGGCGCTGATCGAGACCGCGCTGGAAAACAACCGCGATCTGCGCGTGGCGGTGCTGCGCACCGAGGAAGCGCGTGCCGCCTTTCGCATCCAGCGTGCGCAGCAGGCGCCAATGGTCGGCGTGGGGGCGCAGCAAATCCGCGCCGGCCTGCCCGATGGGCTACAGCCGCTGGCGGGCCGCTCGGTCCTGGAGGTCAACGTAGCCTCCGTGGGCATCAGCAGTTGGGAGCTGGACCTGTGGGGCCGCGTACGCAGCATGAAGACCGCCGCATTGGAGCAATGGCTGGCCACCGAGCAGGGCCAGCGCGCCGTGGAATTGGCGCTGGTCGCCCAGGTCGCTGATGCCTACCTGGGCCTGCGCGAACTCGACGAGCGCATTTCGCTGGCAAGGCGCACGGTTGAAAACCAGCAAGAGCTGGCGCAAATCTTCCAGAAGCGCTTGGAGCTGGGCCATGGCTCGCGGCTGGAACTGACCCAAGTGCGCACCCTGCTCAGCCAGGGCAAAGCCCTGCAGGTGCAACTGGAGCTTGCGCGCGAACAGCAGCGCAATGCCCTGGCGCTACTGCTCGGCAGCGAACCCCAATTGCCGCCGTCATCAGCCCCGATGGATGAAGCCCTGGTCATGCCCGAACTGAGGCCCGGGCTGCCATCGGACCTCTTGGTCAACCGCCCGGACATCCTGGCCGCCGAGCATGCGCTGCGGGCACGCCAAGCCAACATCGGTGCGGCGCGCGCCGCATTCTTCCCGCGCATCGCACTGACCGGTGGTGCCGGCTCGGTCAGCACCAGCCTGAGCGACCTGTTTTCGTCGGGCACCCGGGCGTGGTTGTTCCAGCCGACGATCGAACTACCGATCTTCGATGCCGGCATGCGACAGGCCAATCTCGACGTTAGCGTCGTGCGGCGTGACATCGCCATTGCCGAATACGAAGGCGCGATCCAAGCAGCGTTTCGCGACGTTTCCGACGCCCTGGCCGCAAGGCAGAAGCTCACCGAGCAGCTTATCGTGGCACGCCAGGCCCACGCCGAGCAGAGTGAGCGTTTGAAACTGGCGCGAACGCTGTTCGATGCCGGCTCGGCGGCGCACCTGGAGGTGCTGGACGCCGAGCGCGACCTGCTTGCCGTCGAGCAGCAACTGGTGCAGGTACGCAGGGCGGCATTGTCAAGCCAAATCGGGCTGTACGCAGCGCTGGGCGGTGGCATCAACCAGCCCCCGAAAAGATGAGGAGGCGCAATGCTCTGGCAGGCACTGACCGCGATGCGTGATCTACGGCGTTTGCACGAAATCGCCTCGATCCTGATCCGCTACGGGTTTGGCGACATGGTGCGCCGGATGGGGCTGTCCAACGCCTTGGAGCGGGCGGGGACGGCACTGCACTGGAACGAAGCGACAGACTTCGCCCACATGACGCCCCCTGAACGAGTGCGGCGGGCGCTGGAGGAGATGGGGCCGACTTTCGTCAAACTCGGCCAGGTGCTCGCTACCCGGGTCGATCTACTCGAACCCGAGTGGACCGCCGAATTCGGGAAATTACAGGACAGCGCGCCGCCCGCTCCCTGGGCAGCCGTACATCAGCAGCTCACCGAAGACCTCGGCGCGCCGCCCGAGGAAATCTTCGCGGCCTTCGATCCCGAGCCCTTGGCGGCCGCTTCCATTGCGCAGGTGCATCGGGCGCGTCTCGACGATGGCAGCGAAGTCGTGGTCAAGGTGCGCAGGCCCGGCATTCGGCCCATTCTGGAAGCCGATCTGCGCTGGCTTGCGCGCTTGGCCGAACTCGCTGAGACGGAGAGCGCGGAATGGCGCGTCCTGCATCCGCGCGAGATGGTGCGCCAGTTCGGCCAGTCGCTGCGCAATGAACTCGATTTCGCCGGCGAATGCCGCAATGCCGAACGCATCGCCGAGAACTTCACCGGCTATACCGATCAGGACTCTCCTCCTGTCGTCCCGGGCGAGGAGAAGCCGGACGCGGATGGCGCACATCCCATCATCGTCATTCCCCGCGTGTATTGGCAGTGGACCGGCGAGCGGGTCTGCGTACAGGAATTCATTGGTGGTATTTCCGGGCGCAGGCTTCAGGCCGTAGATCAGGCTGGCCTGGACCGCAAGATGCTCGCACGGCGTGGCGCCAATGCCGTACTGAAGATGATCGTCGAGGACGGGGTGTTTCACGCTGACCCCCATCCGGGCAACGTGTTCTATTTGCCGGGCAATCGAATCGCCTTCATCGACTTTGGCATGGTTGGCAGGCTGGAGGAGGAACGCCGCGACCAGTTGATCCGCCTGCTGCTGGGGCTGGTGAGGAACGACGCCCGCAGCGTCGTCGACGTCATGCTCGAATGGACGAGCGACGGTGTGGCAAATGAGCAGGATCTGTTGTCGGAAGTCCAGTCTTTCATAGATCGCTACCACGGCGTGCCACTGAAGCAACTGCGGTTGAGCGTAATGTTGTCCGACCTCGTGGCGATCCCGCGCCAGCATCACCTCGCCCTGCCCAACGATCTGTCCCTGCTGGTCAAAGCCTTCGTCACACTGGAAGGCTTGGGCCGTGAACTCGATCCCGGTTTCGACATGGCCAACCAGGCACTGCCGCTGCTGGAGCGTGCCATGCACGCGCGCTACTCCCCGGCAGCGCTGCTCAGACGGGGGCGGCGGGCGGCCGGTGACATCTTCTCGTTGTTGGCTGGCTTGCCCCAGGACATCTCCCGGTTGCTGCGAGCCGCCCGCCGCGGTCGCCTGGAAGTACACATCGACGTCACCCATCTGAGACGGGTCGGCGATCAGCTCGACAATGCCGCCAACCGTCTGGTGATCGGGATCGTCGTCGCCGCGCTCATCGTCGGTTCGTCCATCGTCATGACCGTGTCGGGAGGGCCGACGCTCCTGGGGTTGCCGGTCTTTGGCTTTCTCGGATTCCTTGGCGCGACAGTCGGCAGCCTATGGCTTCTGCTTTCCATTCTGCGCAGCGGGAGAGGACGATGAGCACCACCGGGAAGGTCGTCATCTTCTATTCTTCCATCGGATACGGACACATCAGTGCCGCGCAATCCATTCAGGACGAGATACGGCGGCAATCTCCGGCGACCCGGGTGCTGATGCAGGACATCCGCACGTTCATGCATCCGGTGTGGCGACGGGTTGACGAGCGCCTGTACTGGTTCGTCGCCAACCATCTGCCGGAGTGCTTCGAGAGTCTGTTCCGTACGATGCAGGCGCGCGGCAGCCGTGTGGCCTCGCTGTCGATGCTGCCCAACGATTATCCAGAAGAAAGCGTATCGGCCTACTTGACCGCGCAGCGGCCTGATGCCGTTCTCGCCAGCCATTACGGGGCGGCCCAAGTGCTGGGAACCTTGCGGGAAAAAGGACTGCTGTCCGACACGAGAATCGGTTGGCTGCATACGGATTTCTTCGAGGGCTATTTCCCGCGCATCTCCAAGCGGATCGACCGTACCTTTCTTGCCCACCCGGAACTGAAAACGCGCTGGCTGGCCGCAGGCGTTCCGGCCGATAAAATCGTTACCAGCGGCATGCCGGTGCGGATTCCCGCGGCATCCGCCGACGCCCGCCGTGCCACGCTCCAGGGCCTTGGGCTGTCGTTGGAGGTGCCGACACTGCTGCTGACCGGCGGCAAGGAAGGAGCGGGCGACTATCTGGGGGTCGTCGAAAGCATCGTTCGCCGCCGCCCGGGCCGCCTGCAGATCATCGCAGTGTGCGGCACGAATACGCGGCAATACGAGGCGCTTGCCGATCTGCGCGAAAGGCTGCCGGACACGGTGACGTTGAAGCCGCTGGGGCTGCTGCCGCGCAGCGAGATGGCGTCGTGCATGGCAGCCACCGACATCCTGGTCACCAAGGCCGGCGGGATGACGCCCGCAGAGGCTTTTGCCCTCGGGGTGCCGACCGTGCTGCTCGACGTGATCAGCGGGCATGAACGCGAAAACGCCGCGCTGTTCCTGCGCCAGGGCCTGGCCCGGTTCGCGGCCAGCGCCGACGATGCGGGCAGATCCGTGATGGAACTGCTGGGCGACCCTGCCGAGCGCGAGGCCATGCTGCGAGCCCAGCAGGAGTTCCGGCAGGGCATCGACATCGCGAGCATCGTGCGGTTTGCGCTGGACGATGGCTTCCGGCCAGGCCGCCCGCTGCCCGGCTATGGCGTCGAGAACGGCGCGCCCGTCCAGGGCATCGATCAGGCGCTGGCGCAACTGGATTCCGAAGCACCGGCAGAGGTCGAGCTGCTGTTGTCCTACGCCACGTCCAAAACGCCGCAACGGGTCGTTCTCGAAAACCCGTTCGGGCATCTTGCCGTGCGCATCGGCGACACCGTCTACAGCGCGAACTACATCGCGGACCCGTCCGTCGACCCGAACTTCCTGCAGCACGTGAGCCTGGCGGACTACCTGTACGGCATCCATCGTCCGTCCCGTTCGCAAGTTCACACCAACACCTACGGCATGGCCTATGGCCGTGAGACGCTCGGGCTGCGGGTCCAGGGCATTCCCGCCGAGCGCCGTGCGGCGATGGTGGCCGAGGCCCACCGCATCGAAAACGGATTCCGGGACGCAAGCCTGCGCTGGAGCAGGAGCGATCTCAATTGCGCCGACGTGGTTGCGCGAATTCTCGCCGCCGGTGGCTACGACGACCGCTCCTTGTACGACCGGGCGGGTCTGCCGAGCATGCCGCTGGATTTGTTCGAGCGGATGCGGGCGCACTTCGAGGCCGATACTTCCTTGCGGGAAGAACTGGTGGCCTACCGATTGCTGCCTGGAACGCAGGCAAGCTACCGCTTCTCCCGTTTTCCGCTGTCGGTCGGGCAGCCATTGCGCTCGATGGCGCGCGTCCTGAGCGATGCACCGCGGGATGCGCTTGAGCAGGCAGCGACCCGGCAGGTCACCGGTTACTTCGGCGACCGGCGGCTCTACGTGGAGAACCTGCGGGCATGCTGGCCAGCTTCGGAATCTGCGCACTCCTCCTTGACCAGCCGTCCTCATTTGGCGCTGGCGCAGGCCATCCGCGCCGATTTGCGGCGTCTGCTCGCGGTATACGTGAAACTGCCGCTCAAGCGGATCGAACGCCTGGGCAGCTTCCCCGCCGCACAGGAGTTCCACCGTCTCGCCGACCGCGGGCTCCAGCTCGCCCGACTCGCCACCGAGCACGTCGAAGATGACTTGCATCCCCGCACCGATCGCCTGCGCGCGCTGTTCACCCGGCTCGTGGAGGACTACGGGCGGATTAACCCGCAGCGTTTGGAGTCGCGCCACGTGCGGTCATACCTTGCGCGGCTTCGGGCGTTCGAGTCGACGCAGGGACGTGAACTCGTACCTACCGGTACTGCGTGGGCGCTCCTGCCCGCCTGGTGGCACAGGATAGCGGCGCTCGCTCGCACCAGTGCGCGGTCGCACCCTCGCAGCGGGGGGACGAGTGGGTTCAGCGGCATGCGGGTTGATCCGGGCGAAGTCGAGCTTAACGGCGATGCGAAAGAGCACGGTGCGCATCCTCTCGAAGCTGATCCGGCCGCGCGTTTGACGCTTGGTGACCTGGAAGAGCCCACCATGACCGTTGCCACTGACCATGAGGCACCCGATTTTTCGCAGTTCCATTACCATTGAAAAGATCGTTCGTATGAACTATGTCTTTATCGGAACAGTCGGAGGATGTATGCCAAATCATGCCGAAACAACCAGCGGCCACGAGGCGCGCAGTGCCAAGACCCGATCGCAGTTGATCGAAGCAACGATTGACGTTGTCGCTGCCGTTGGCTACGAGGGGGCAACCACACGCGCCTTGGCCCAGGCGGCCAAAACCACGCTGTCGGCCATTCCCTACCATTTCGGCAGCAAGAAGGAACTCTATCTGGCCGCAGCGGAGATGATCGCCGAATATGCGGCCAATCGCTTCGCGGAAGCCGCAGCCTTGCTCGACGATACGCCGGACATCGAGCTTTCCGTTCGCTTCGAACGCGCACTGATCCAAGTGCTCCACACCATGCTGGACGAGGCCGAGCCGCATGCCTGGACGGCATTCGTGGCCCGCTGCGCTTACGACAACGACGACGCCTTCGCCCTGATTCTTGAACGCGCGATCGCTCCGCTGCAGAAGCGTCTAGTACATGCCGCCAGCCAGTTTAGCGGCCGATCTTCCGATGACGAGGCGCTGCGGATGCGCGTTATCGCAATTCTGACGGCAATTTTCAGTTTCAGGTTTCTGCGCGGCGTGATGCTCCGTGGCATGGACTGGAAAAGCATTCGGAACGAAGCCACCAAGCAAATCACGGACATGGTCCACGATCTCTGCCGAAGCGGCTTTCTTACTGTTTGGTCGGCTGATGACGGCGCGGACCAAAAAACAGGCCCCTCCCTTTTTGATTCCATCAATCGCTCTCAACTGAAAGGAAATACATCATGACTCTCCAATCCTACGCCTTTCCTGAGATTGTCGAGCAACTCCCTGAAGCTGGATTGCCGATCCCGGGCGTCAAGATTTTCATCTCGCACGCAGGCACGCACGAGGTGTGGTTCCTCAAGTCAGAAATCGATCTGGACTACCCGCCGCATGCCCATGCGGCGCAATGGGCCGTCGTCCTGGAAGGTCGAATTCACATCAAGATGGATGGTTCAAGTCGTACTTACGAGAAAGGGGACCAATACTACCTCCCGCCTGGAGTCGAGCATTCGGTCCGGATCGAAGCCGGCTACGCCGAGGTCATGTTCCTGGATGACCCAGACTTCCTTGGATTGCAGCAAAAGTTGAAACCTGCTGACTGTTCGTCCTGCTGATGACGGCGCGGACAAGAAAACAGGCCCCTCCCTTTTTGATTCCATCAATCGCTCTCAACTGAAAGGAAATACATCATGACTCTCCAATCCTACGCACACCAAACCATCGCATGGGTGAAACAACGCCTCGATGAGGCCGATGCCATTCTTTCCGAGGTCGAAAAATCGGCCGCCGATATCAAGGAGGATGCCCGCAAGCAAGCCGACGCAGCCCGCGCACGCCTCGCGGCATCCCGCGCGAAGCTGCAGCAGTACTACGATGATCTGCGCGCCCAAGCGGACACCGCGAAGCAGGAAGCGGGCGAAATTCAGGACAAGCTCGAAGCCGAATGGATCGAGGTCGAGTCCGCCCTTCAGCAGTTTGTCGCCACGACCGGCGATCAGGTGAAAACCACGCGCAGCATCGTCGTCGTCCGTGCGCACGCACAGCGGGAAGCGTGGCAAAACTCCCTGAAGGAGTTGCGTGACCAGGCGGCCGATGCCGTCGAGAAAGCCCGCGGCGAACTCGATGCCGCGTTCGATCACCTTTCCACTGAGGCCGAGAAATTTCAGGCACGTATCGGTGAGGTCAAGGACGCCGGCGATGAATCCTGGCGTGCCGTCAAGCAGGGGTTCACCAATGCCAAGGCAGCTCACGACGTCACGGTCCAGAAGATCAAGGATGCCTTTTCCAAGGTTCTTTGAACCTAGGCGCCACGTTGCTTTTACTTTGGCTTATCAGGAGAAATCACCATGAAACTTCGCTTTTCCACAATCGCCTTGGCGCTGCTTGCTCAGACAGCGTTGCTGTCAGCTCCTCCCGCCTTGGCACAGAATGCAGAAGCACAGGCCGATTCAGCCGCCGCACAGAAGGAGCCCTCAAGGGTTCACCAAGCACTGGCGTGGTCGCAGGATCGGCTGGCCCAGCTTGATGCCAACATTACTGCCCTGGAAAAAGACGCCAGCAGGCTCCGGGGCGAGGCGCGCACCAAGGCCGATGCGGCGTTGGCGGACCTGCGCAAGCAGCGGGATACCTATCGCCACCGGGCTCAAGATGCCGCAGCCAACGCAAAGAACTGGAGCGATGCCCAGATCGCCGAAGCACGTCAGGCACTTGACAACGATTGGGCCACCTTCCAGGCCACCCGAGACAAATATCTTGAGGAAAGCAAGGCCAGCATCGCTACGCAGCGTGCCGTACTGGAGGCGGAACTGAATGCGCAGCAGAAAGCGCTTGCTGGATTGCGTGCCGACGCGGCCAAGCTCGCGGCGGATCAGCGCGCAGCCATTGAAGGGCGTATTGCTGCACTGAATGCAGATGTGGAGGAGACCAAGGCCCGGGTCTCGAAAGCCTCGTCCGAGGTATGGGAGACCACGAAAAAGAGCTATGGGGAAGCCCAGCGGCTTTTCTCCGAAACCTATGCGTCTATCCGCCAGTCCATCGACGAGGCCAAAAAGTAATTTCCCTAATGCCGGAGACGCAGGCATGTCCTGCGCATTCTCGTCTCTGGCGCATGTGCAGATGCATGGGAAGGTGACAGCCGGAAAATTCTATTGAAGGGGAAAGGCGATGAATCTGACAAGTGAAATCAAAGCCCTTGGCGTAGAGATCGCCGAGCAAGCTCGCCAACGGACGAAGCCGCAAGATGAAGCCCCGCCCCCCACCGAAGAAGTGAGCTGCGTCAGCGAAGCACGTTCTCAATTACACGATGCCGACGCTTTCTTGAAAGCTGTAAACGAAACCCTTGACGAGTTTGCGGACGATCTGAATAGGCACCCGCGCTTGACGGCGCTGGCCGCGCTTGGCATCGGCCTGGCTGCGGGCGTCGTCATCGGTTACCAGGCTCGATAACCGATTTGTGCTTTCCTTGAAAGGTCTCCTATGTCGACTCTCAACTCTGCAAAACTCTACGGCCGCATAGCATTGCTGCGCCGCCAAGTCCTGCTTCGACAGCTCATTCGGCGCAGTATCACCGCCGCACTGGCTATCGCGGCGTTCATCGCCACCTCCGGGCTGGCGACTTATGCGCTGTTCCTGGCCATCAAAGCTCCTCTCGGTGATCTCGGGGCAACACTGGCAATCGCTACCCTTTACTTGGTGGCGGCGCTCATTTTGCTGGGTTACACCTTGCATGAGCCACATTCCCCTGAACTGGAGGCACTTGCCGAAATGGAGGCCGCCGCGCTTGAAACAGTCACGGCCGATACGCAAGGCATCGTGCAACTGGCCACCGCAGCCGGCCACCGCATCGAGAATCTTGGCAGCAGCTTGACTCTTGGCGTTGGCATGCTGGGCGCGCTTCGCAAGCTCCTGGCTTCTCGAAAGCCTTAAAGAACGGGGCGCAACCGACCGGCTGTGCCGGTGAGTACTCACAAGAAGAACGCACCGCGAGACGTAGATCTGTGCCAACGCGGAACTCAGTTATCACGGCAAGGATTTGCCAGCCACCCAGTGAGGAAGGGGACACATGGAACTTCGTCACTTGCGCTGCTTTCTGGCCGTGGCCGAAGAACTCCACTTCGCCCGTGCGGCCGAGCGGCTGCACATCGAGCAGTCGCCGCTATCGCGCACCATCAAGGAACTGGAAGAAGACCTGGGCGAGCAGTTGTTCGTCCGTACTAGCCGCAGCACACGTCTGACGCGGGCCGGCAGACTGTTTCTGGAGCACGTGCCGCGTGTGTTCTCCGCCTTGCAGCAGGCCCGCGACAGCGTGAAGGCGGCAGCCAGTGGCTTCCACGGCCAATTGCGCATTGCGCTGTCCGATGGCATCACGCCCTCACGCTTGCCGACCTTGCTGGCGATGTGTCGGCAGGAGGAACCCGAGGTTGAGATTCGATTGTTCCAAGTGCCGCTGTCACAGCAGATCAAGGGGTTGCAAGACGATCTGTATGACGTGGGCTTTGCACAGTCCGATGAAGTGGGCGATGGCATCGCGGCTGACGCAGTGTGGAGCGACCCGCTGATGGTGGCGGTGCCGGCGCGGCACCATCTACTGAAGCACAAGCGAATTCCACTGGATGAAGTGCTGCACTTTCCTCTCGTGCTATGCGACCCGCAGGCGTGCGAGGGCCTCGCGCGACAAGTCGAGCGTGTTCTGCGCCGCTCTGACCGGGAACCGCTGATCGTCGAGCGCGTCGCCTCGTTCGAGCTGATGATGGTGGTGGTTTCAGCCGGCTTCGCCTTGGGACTGGCAGGCGGCCCGCACATCGCGGCAAGCCGGGAGCCCGGCGTAGTAGCTCGACCCTTGGCGGGACGTTCGCCCATGCTGCTGACCTACCTGCTGCGGCGCGAAGGCGAGATTTCGGAAGTGCTGTCCCGATTCATCGAGCGGGTGCAAGCCATCGATTTGTCCGAAGGCATGAGGTCCGCTCTACCACCTGAACCTGATCTCCAGGAGGAAACCGACCTATGAAGAAATCCATCCTGTTCCTGCTGGTCGTGCTGCTAACCGCTTGTGGCCCGTCTGAGGCCCCCAAGCAGGCCAACGTGCCGACCGTGGATGAGTTGGCCGCCGATCCGTCGCGGCTGAAGGAGTTGCGCCAGCAATGCAAGACCGACCGCGTAATGCTTGGCGACGTGTTGTGCAATCGCGTTGCCGAGGCCACGCGCAAGCGGTTCTACGGCGACGGAAAGACGCCCTACACACCATCGGAAACGCCACCGAAGTTCTGATCGTCAGTTCTCTGCAATAAATCCTGCCCTTCTTTGCAAACACGCCGCAGCGCGCTCGCGCCTGCGGCGTTTTTATTGGTTTCTTCGCAGCCTGAAACCTTGTTTTTTTCATCATCTTGCTTCCGATAACGGTCTTTGACCGGCACTGACTCGGCACTGATCCTCGCGCTATGCGGCACGTCCTTGTGCCGCTTTCTGACGAGGAATCAGCGCAGGGGAAATCGGAGGCCAGTGAATGCAAGCTCAGGGCGTGCTGTTCGGGCAGATCGCCGCCGTCTTCGGCATCGTGATCGCCGGTGTGTGGAGTGCAACGCAATGGACAGCCGCCGCCCTGGGCTATCAACTACGCCTTGGCTCGCCGTGGTTCGACTTCTTTGGAACGCCGGTCTATCACCCCTGGCGGCTGTTCGAGTGGTGGTTCTTCTTCGATGCCTACGCGCCGCACGTCTTCGACATAGGTGGCGCGATTGCAGGCGGCAGCGGCCTGGTAGCCGTGGTGGTCGCCATCGCCATGTCGGTGTGGCGCTCGCGGCAGTCGCGCCTGGTCACTACCTACGGTTCGGCACGCTGGGCCGATGCGGATGACGTTCGCAAAGCCGGGCTGACTCAGCCGGCCGGCGTTTTCCTCGGCCTGCATCGCGGGCAGTACCTCCGGCACGAAGGCCCGGAACACGTCCTGACCTTCGCGCCCACTCGCAGCGGCAAGGGCGTGGGACTGGTGGTGCCCACTTTGTTGAGCTGGCCCGCGTCCGTCGTAGTCCACGACATCAAAGGCGAGAACTGGACGCTCACCGCCGGCTGGCGTTCGCGGTTTAGTCATTGCCTGCTGTTCAACCCGACCGATGCGAAGTCGGCGGCCTACAACCCGTTGCTGGAAGTGCGGCGCGGCGCGCATGAAGTGCGCGACGTGCAGAACGTGGCCGATATTCTGGTCGATCCCGACGGCGCGCTCGAACGCCGCAACCATTGGGAAAAGACTTCGCACGCGCTGCTGGTCGGCGCGATCCTGCATGTGCTCTACGCAGGCGAAGACAAGACGCTGCGCGGCGTCGCCAACTTCCTCAGTGACCCGGCTTGCCCGTTCGAGCTGACGTTGCACCGGATGATGACGACGAAGCACTTGGGCGATACACCGCACCAGGTTGTCGCGTCCGCTGCGCGCGAAGTGCTCAACAAGTCGGACAACGAGCGGTCGGGCGTCCTTTCCACCGCCATGTCGTTCCTCGGCCTGTACCGCGACCCTACGGTGGCCGAAGTCACGTCGCGCTGCGACTGGCGCATCGCCGACCTGATTTCCACCGAGCACCCGGTATCGCTTTATCTGGTGGTGCCGCCGTCCGACATCAGTCGCACCAAGCCGCTGATCCGGCTCATCCTGAACCAGATCGGCAGGCGCTTGACGGAATCGCTCGACGGCAGCGACGGCATCCAGCGCCGCCACAAGCTGCTGCTGATGCTCGATGAATTTCCAGCGCTGGGCCGGCTCGACTTCTTCGAGTCCGCGCTGGCCTTCATGGCTGGCTACGGCATCCGTAGCTTCCTCATCGCTCAGTCGCTCAACCAGATCGACAAAGCCTACGGCCAGAACCATTCGATTCTGGATAACTGCCACGTCCGCGTGACGTTCGCCACGAACGACGAACGCACGGCGAAAAGGATTTCCGAAACACTCGGCACCGCCACCGAACTGCGCGCGCAGCGCAACTATGCGGGCCACCGGCTCGCGCCGTGGCTCGGGCATCTGATGGTGTCGCGGCAGGAAACCGCGCGCCCGCTGCTGACGCCCGGCGAAGTGATGCAGCTTCCGCCGGATGAGTCCGTGGTGATGGTGTCCAGCGTCGCGCCGATCAAGGCGAAGAAGCTGCGCTACTACACCGACGCCAATTTCAAGCGCCGTGTGCTGCCGCCGCCCGCGCTGGCGACCGGGCAGTACGCCGACGTGCCGCCATCGCGGCCCGACGACTGGAGCGGGCTGGCGATCCCGGCCGTACCCGCCGCGCCGGCCACAGCATCCGCCGACGACCTGGGCGGCACCGATGACGGCGGCCCGCGCCGCCAGCCGGAGCTATCCGAAGTTACCGAATACAGCCCCGAACCGCTGTCCGCAGGCAATGACCTGGGGCTGCTCGATGACGACGACGACCTGCCGCTACCGCTTCCCGGCCAGCTCGACCCGGCCATGCAGCGCACGGCCCGGCTGGCTTCCCTCGACCCCAACGACGGAATCGACCTATGAGCCAATACCGCCTCAATCTGTTCATCCAGCACGAGCACGCCAAGCGGCTGGAAGAACTGGCCGCCAAGAAAGGCGTGTCCAAGTCGTCCATCGTCGCGGCGGCGCTGGCGTCCTGGCTGTCGCCGGACGCGGGCGACCAGCGCGAGGCGGCCATCGCCAAGCGGCTGGATCGCCTGTCGCGGCAGGCCGATCGACTGGAGCGCGACCAGAACATCCAGATCGAAACGCTGGCGCTGTTCGTGCGCTACTTCCTGACGGTCAGCACGCCGGTGCCCGAAGCGCATCAGGACGCGGCCCGCGCGCAGGGCAAGGCCCGTTTCGAGCAGTTCGTTGAACAGTTGGGCCGCCACCTGCTGCGCGGGCGCAGCCTGGTGCGCGATGTGGTGGAGGAACTGCACCCCGACCCAATGCGGATGGATGACGCGGCGGCGCAGGCCGAAGCCCATGAACGTGCTGCGGAGCGTGCCTCATGAGCGCCGTCCCGCAGATCCCGCCCGAACCCCGTTCATCGGCCGCGACCTCGCTGGATCGCCGCATCCAGATGCTGCGCACGGCAATGGGGCCGCTGATCGCCGCCGCGCTGGAAGACCCGGACGTGGTGGAAATCATGCTCAACCCCGACCGCACCCTATGGGTGGATCGGTTGTCGTCTGGCCGCACGCCGCTGGGCGTCGAACTGCCCGAAGCCGATGGCGAACGCATCATTCGCCTGGTGGCCGCGCACGTCGGCGCGGAAGTGCATCGCGGCCAACCGCTCTTGACCGCCGAGTTACCCGAAACCGGCGAGCGGTTCGAGGGCATCTTGCCGCCGGCCGCGCCTGGCCCGGCCTTCGCGCTGCGCAAGCGGGCCGTGAGCATCATCGGCTTGGATCGCTACGTCAGCGACGGCATCCTGACCGCAAGCCAAGCGGACTTCCTGCGCCGCGCCGTGCGCGAGCGCCAGAATATCTTGATCGCCGGAGCCACGAGCAGCGGCAAGACCACGCTGGCGAATGCGCTGCTGGCCGAGATCGCCGCCACGGGCGACCGCGTGCTGGTGCTCGAAGACACCATCGAGCTGCAATGCGCGGCCCGCGACCATGTACCGCTGCGCACCCGCGCCGGCGTCGTGTCGATGACCGAGCTGGTGCGCGCCACGATGCGCTTGCGCCCCGACCGCGTGATCGTCGGCGAAGTACGCGGCGGCGAAGCCCTCGACCTCATCAAAGTGTGGGGAACGGGACACCCCGGCGGCATCGCCACCATCCACGCTGGTTCCGCGCTGGGCGCATTGCTGCGCCTCGAACAGTTGATTCTCGAAGTCGCGGTGAACCCGCCGCGTGCGCTGATCGCCGAGGCGGTCAACGTCGTCATCCACATCGCCGGACGTGGCCGCAAGCGCCGCGTCGGAAGCATTGCCCGCGTCGTCGGCTTCGACGGCATGGGCTATCGCCTGGCGGACGCGCTGGAAACGCCGTTTCCCGAGTTGCCGCCGCTTTCTTCTCCGTCCCCTGACCAACCTGGAGAACTGCCATGACGCAGATGCACGCTCACGCTTTCCGCTTTTCCGTAAATCCGCTTCCCCGCCTGTCCAGCCTTGCGCGGCTGCGCAGCCTAGCCCACCCGGCGGGGCAAGGTCTGCTGCTGGCCGCGCTGCTGCTGTTGCTGGCTGGCACGGCACAGGCCGCCGGTTCCTCGATGCCCTGGGAAGGGCCGCTGCAATCCATTCTGGAGTCGATTCAGGGGCCGGTGGCGCGCATCGTCGCGGTCATCATCATCATCGCCACGGGCCTCGCGCTCGCCTTCGGCGATACGTCGGGCGGCTTCCGCAAGCTGATCCAGATTGTGTTCGGCCTGTCCATCGCCTTCGCTGCGTCCTCGTTCTTCTTGAGCTTCTTCAGCTTCTCCGGCGGGGCTGTCGTATGAGTACGGCCAACGATCTTCCGGGCTTCGAGGTGCCGCTGCATCGCTCGCTGACCGAACCGATCCTCATGGGCGGTGCGCCGCGAACGGTCGCCATTGCGAACGGCACGCTGGCCGCCGCCGTCGGACTGGGCCTGCAACTCTGGATTCCTGGCGTGGTGCTCTGGATCGTCGGCCATTCGCTGGCGGTGTGGGGCGCGCGCGTCGATCCGCAGTTCATGGTCGTGTTTGCCCGGCACATCAAGCACAAGCCGCTGCTGGACGTGTAGGGGGATGCCGCCATGCTGAACCTTGCCGAATACCGCCAGCGGCCCGCGCTGCTGGCCGACTGGCTTCCCTGGGCCGGGCTGATCGCGCCGGGCGTCATCTTGAACAAGGATGGCGCTTTCCAGCGCACGGCGCGCTTTCGCGGACCGGACTTGGACAGCGCCACGCAAGGCGAACTGATCGCCACCTCGGCCCGGCTCAACAACGCGCTTCGCAGGCTGGGTTCGGGCTGGGCACTGTTCATCGAGGCCGAGCGCCGTCCCGCCGCCGACTATCCGCGTTCCGACTTCCCCGAACCACTGTCGTGGCTGGTGGAGGAAGAACGCCGTGCCGCGTTCGAGGAATCGGGCCATCACTTCGAGAGCGGCTATCACCTGACGCTGGCCTACCTGCCGCCGGAGGAATCCCGCGCCCGCGCCGCCAAGCTACTTTACGAGAACACGCCCAGCGACGGCGTGGACTGGCGCGGCCGGCTCGATGCCTTCGTGGCGGAAACGGATCGGGTCTTTGACCTGCTCGATGGTGTGATGCCGGAAATCGCCTGGCTCGATGACGCTGAAACGCTGACCTACCTGCACGCCACGGTGTCCACGCGGCGCTACCGCGTGAGCGTGCCGGAAGTGCCGTTCCATATCGACGCGCTGCTGGCCGATTCCGCTCTGGTCGGCGGCCTCGCGCCGACGCTGGGCGACCAGCACCTGCGGGTGGTGTCGGTACGGGGCTTTCCGACTTCCACCTGGCCGGGCCTGCTGGACGACCTCAACCGCCTGGGCTTTGGCTACCGCTGGAGTACGCGCTTTGTCTGCATGGACAAAGCCGAGGCGGAAAAGGAGTTGGGCCGCCTGCGCCGCCAGTGGTTCGCCAAGCGCAAGAACGTGGTGGCGCTGCTGCGCGAAACCATCTTCCAGCAGGAAAGCCCGCTGGTCGATACCGACGCCAGCAACAAAGCGGCCGATGCCGATGCCGCCTTGCAGGAGCTGGGCAGCGATCAAGTCGCCTTCGGCTACCTCACCGCCACGGTGACGGTGCTCGACGCCGACCCGGCCGCTGCCGATGAAAAGCTGCGCATGGTGGAGCGCGTCATCCAGGGCCGGGGCTTCGTCACCATCCCCGAAACCTTGAACGCGGTCGATGCCTGGCTGTCGTCCATTCCCGGCAATGCCTATGCGAATGTGCGCCAGCCCATCGTCTCGACGCTGAACCTGGCGCACATGATGCCGCTGTCGGCGGTATGGGCCGGGCCGGAGAAGAACGACCACCTGGGCGGCCCGCCGCTGATCGTCACCCGCACCGATGGCGCGACGCCGTTCCGGCTGGTGACGCACATCGGCGACGTGGGCCACACGCTGGTCGCTGGCCCGACCGGCATGGGCAAGTCGGTACTGCTCGCCATTTTGGCGATGCAGTTCCGCCGCTACTTCGGCTCGCGCATCTTCGCATTCGACATGGGGCGCTCGATGCGAGCCACCATTCTCGGCTTGGGCGGCGAGCACTACGATCTCGGAGCCGATGGCGGCATTGCCTTCCAGCCGCTCGCCCGCATCGACGGCGAGGGCTACCGCACCTGGGCGGCCGAATGGGTGGAAGGCCGTCTTCTGCATGAAGGCGTCACCGTCGGCCCGGACGAGAAGGCGGCGATCTGGTCGGCGCTGGGGAGCCTGGCCGGTGCGCCGGTGGAGCAACGCACGCTGACCGGGTTTTCCGTGCTGCTGCAATCCAACGCGCTGCGGCAGGCTCTGTCGCCGTATGTACTGGGTGGCGCGCACGGCAAGCTGCTGGACGCCGACCGCGACCGGCTGGGCATGGCCGCCGTGCAGGGCTTCGAGATGGAAGAACTGATGCACAGCCCCGCCGCCGTGCAAGCGGTGCTGCGCTACCTGTTCGCCCGCTTCGATGAGCGCTTCGACGGTGCGCCCACGCTGCTGATCCTCGATGAAGCCTGGTTGTTCCTCGATGAGCCGTCTTTCGCGGCGCGCATCCGGCAATGGCTCAAGACGCTGCGCAAGAAAAACGTGTCGGTGATCTTCGCCACGCAATCGCTGGCCGACATCAAGGACTCGACCATCGCGCCCGCGATCATCGAAAGCTGCGCCAGTCGGATTTTTCTCCCTAACCCTCAGGCGACAGAGCCTCAGATTCGCACGATCTACGAGGGCTTCGGCCTCAACAGTCGGCAAATCGAGATCGTCGCTACCGCGCAGCCCAAGCGCGATTACTACTACCAATCGCGCCTGGGCAATCGCCTGTTCGACCTCGACCTGGGGCCGGCCGCGCTCGCTTTTGCGGGCGCATCTACACCACAAGACCAACGCGACATCGACCGCGTGCTGACGCAGGCCGGCGCTCCCGGCTTCGCCGGCGCGTGGCTGCGCCATCGCGGCCTCGATTGGGCCGCCGACCTGCTGCCGTCCTCACCGGCGGCGGCTTCTTTCCTCAACTCCCCACCACTGGAGGTTTCACCATGAATACCAAGCACCGTTTGCTGTCTGCCTCGCTCGCCACCGTGCTGTCGGTGTCGCTGTTGGCCTCACAGCCTGCATCCGCACTGACGGTGTTCGACCCGTCCAACTTCGTGCAGAACACGCTGACCGCCGTGCGCACACTGGAGCAGATCAACAACCAGATTAATCAGCTCCAGAACGAAGCGCAGATGTTGATGAACCAAGCGCGCAACTTAGCGAATCTCGACTTCAACATCGTCAATCGCCTGCGCTCGACACTGGCGACTACCGAGCGCCTGATCACCGAGGCACGCGGCCTGGCCTACGACGTGCAGAGCATGGATGCCACCTTCGCCCGGCTGTACCCGGAGCAGTACGCAGCGACGGTGAGCGGCGACCAGATGCTACGCGACGCGCAAGAGCGTTGGAAGAACACCTTGAACGGCCTGCACACCGCGATGCGGATGCAGGCGCAGGTGTCGCAGAACCTGGCCCAAGACGAAAGCGCACTGGCCGACCTCGTGAGCCAGAGCCAGTCGGCCACCGGCGCGCTGCAAGCCATGCAGGCGACGAACCAGCTTCTCGCCTTGCAGGCCAAGCAGTCCATCCAGGCCCAGCAGCTCCAGATCACGCAAGACCGGGCGGCCTCGCTGGAACTGGCGCGGCAGGCGGCGGCCACCGAGCGCGCCCGCGAAGTGCGGCGGCGCTTCCTCGGCACCGGCACGCCGTACACGCCGCAGTCCGTCAACTTCTACAACAACTGACAGGAGGCGGCCATGCGATGCGTTCACGTCCTGCCGGTTTCGTTGCTGGCCGTGCTGCTGACCGCGTGCGGCCAGCAACCGGCCGAACACCTGGCCGCGACCTTGGCCGCCGATGCCGTGCGGCTCAAGGCGCTACGCGCGCAATGCGCGGCCGACCGGCAGGCCGTGGGCGAAGACGCTTGCCGCGCCGCCGCCGACGCCTTCCGGCGGCGCTTCTTCGCCGGCCACACCGGGCCGGACGAATACGGCTCGCTGGCCGACCTGCCACCGATCCCGGCGAGCTTCGACACGCCCACCGATGACGCTGGTGATGCGCCGCTCGCCGCTACGGAGGACACGCCATGAATGACGTGACCATCATCGACAAGTTCCTCGATACATTCTCGCGCTACATCGACTCCGGTTTCGGACTGCTGCAAGGCGAGGTGGCGTTCCTGACGGCCACGCTCATCGTCATCGACATGACCATCGCGGGACTGTACTGGGCCATGAGCCATGCGACTGGCCAAGGCGAGGACGTGATCGCCAAACTGGTTCGCAAGGTGCTCTACGTCGGCGCCTTCGCCTACATCATCGGCAACTTCAACTGGCTGGCAAGCATCGTGTTCCGCTCGTTCGCCGGTTTGGGCATCACTGCCACCGGCTCGGCCATCACGATGGAGAACTTTCTTCAGCCGGGGCGACTGGCAAAGACCGGCATCGACGCGGGTGCGCCGATCTTGGAACAGATCGGCGACATGGCGGGCTTCCCCGAGGTGTTCGTGAACATCGACCCCATCGTGGTGATGTTCCTCGCCTGGCTGGTGGTGATCCTGTGCTTCTTCGTGCTCGCGGTACAGCTTTTCATCACGCTGATCGAGTTCAAGCTGACGACGCTGGCCGGCTTCGTCCTGATCCCGTTTGCGCTTTGGAACAAGACGAGCTTCCTGGCGGAAAAGGTACTCGGCAACGTGGTGTCGTCAGGCATCAAGGTCTTGGTGCTGGCCGTCATCGTCGGCATCGGATCGGGCCTGTTCACGGAGTTCCAGGTTCACCCCGACGAGCCATCCATCGACCACGCGCTGGTCGTGATGCTGGCCTCGCTCGCCTTGCTGGCGCTCGGCATCTTCGGCCCCGGCATCGCCACGGGCCTCGTGTCCGGTGCGCCGCAACTCGGCGCGGGCGCGATGGCCGGCGCGGCGGTTGGTGCTGTCGGCACGGGTGTTGCCATCGGCGCCGCCGCTACTGGCGTGGGCGGCGCGGTCATGGCTGGAGCGCGCATGGCCCCGGCCGCCGCCAAGCTGGCCGGCGCGGGTGCGCGTGCCGCGACCTCGGCGGCTGGTAGCGCCCGCTCGGCGTTCCAGGCCGGTTCCGCCGCTGCTGGCGGCGGGGCCAGGGGTGCAGCGGCTGGCCTAGGCAATGTCGCCAAGACGGGCGCACAGGCGGCGGGCCGCCGCGCCGCGTCTGGCGCTTCCGCTGCCGGGCAGAAGGTGGCCGATTCATTCCGCGCCGGCTGGAACGGCACAGGCGCTGGCGCTGCTGGCGCAGGCCAGGCCGCCGCTGGCGAAGCAGCAGACGGTGCTGCCGGCTCGCCCAAGCAGGAACAACCCGCCTGGGCCAAGCGGATGCACCGCCGCCAGCAAATCACCCATGCCGCGACCACCGCCGCCCACACGCTTCGCGGGGGCGACGGCGGCGGCTCCGGGCAAGGCCCGAGCCTGCGCGATTCCGATACCTGACCTTCAAGGAGAAACCCATGCGATTCAAGCGACCGCAGGTGCGCTATGCCGACACGCCGCAGCCTGCCACCCCATACCAATCCGCCGCCCAAGTTTGGGACGACCGTATCGGCTCGGCCCGCGTACAGGCGAAGAACTGGCGTCTCATGGCGTTCGGTTGTCTAGTGCTGGCACTGCTGATGGCCGGTGGCCTGGTGTGGCGCTCGGCGCAGTCCATCGTCACGCCCTATGTCATCGAGGTGGATGAAGCCGGCCAGGTGCGCGCCGTAGGCGAAGCCGCCACGCCGTACCGGCCAGGCGATGCGCAGATCGCACACCACTTGGCGCGCTTTGTGACGATGGTTCGCTCGCTGTCCGTCGATCCCATCGTCGTGCGGCAGAACTGGCTCGACGCCTACGACTACACGACCGACAAAGGCGCGGCCGCGCTCAACGATTACGCCCGCACCAATGACCCGTTCGCGCGCATCGGCAAGGAGTCGGTGACGGTGCAGATCACCAGTGTCGTCCGCGCAAGCGACACGTCATTCAACGTGCGCTGGACGGAACGCCGCTATGTCAACGGCGCGGCCGCCGGGCTGGAGCGGTGGACGGCCGTGGTGTCCATCGTCCTGCAAACCCCGCGCACCGAAGAACGCCTGCGCCGCAATCCCTTGGGCATCTACGTCAATGGCCTGGCGTGGAGCCGCGAACTGGATTCTTCCGAAGGAGCCAAGCCATGAACCTGCCTTTCCGCTTTTACGCTTTGCCGTCGATCCTGCTTGCCCTTGCGGGCTGCGCCTCGCAGGGCAAGCCGCCTCCGGTCATTTCGCTCGATGGGCCGGTGCAGGCGCAACCGCTGCCCGAGCCGCCCAAGCCGGTCGAAGTCGTGGCCGTCCCCGAGCCGCTGGCGCTGCCCGCGCAGTTGAAGCCGCTGCCGGAGGTCGATATGGCCCCGGCTGCGCCGGAGCCAGCCGACGAGAAGGTGCGCGTTTCGCGCGCCAACGCCGAGGCGCGCATCGCGCCGACCCGCGAGGGCTACGTCAATGCGATTCAGGTGTGGCCCTTCACGGACGGCGCGCTCTATCAGGTCTATGCCGCGCCGGGGCGCGTGACCGTGGTTTCCTTGCAGCCCGGCGAGGAACTGATGACGGTCGCCGCTGGCGATACCGTGCGCTGGATCGTGGGCGATACGTCCAGCGGCAGCGGCGAAGCGCTGCGCGTCAATGTGCTGGTCAAGCCCATCCGCTCGGGCCTGAAAACCAATCTGGTCATCACCACCAGCCGACGCACCTACCTGCTGGAACTGACCTCGACGGAAAAGGCGTGGATGGCCTCGGTGTCCTGGGACTATCCGAAAGACCGGATGCTGGCCTTGCAGCGCCAGTCGCAGGCGGCCAGCGCCGCCGCGCCGGTCGATACTGGCTTGTCGCTGGAGAAGATCCGTTTCCGCTACGCGGTCAGCGGTAGCAATCCGCCGTGGAAGCCGCTGCGCGCCTTCGACGACGGCGAGAAGGTCTATATCCAGTTCCCGCCCGGCATCGCGCAAGGCGAATTGCCGCCCTTATTCGTCATTGGTGCGCAGGGCGACGGGCAACTGGTGAACTACCGCTTCCGCTCGCCGTACTACATCGTGGATCGGCTGTTCGGCGCGGCTGAACTGCGCCTGGGCGGCGATGGCGGCGACGTGGTACGCATCGAGCGCACCGATGGCGTGGCGCGGAGGAACTGACCATGAGCCAGGACGACACTCCCGACCTCGCCACGCCGCAGGCGGCGGACAAGATCGCGCCCGAGGCGGTGGCGCTGCGCGCGCAGCCGCGCCCGGTCACGCGCCTGAACCGGCGCACCCTGGCCATCCTTGCCGGCGGCCTCGCGGTCGCCGTGCTCGGCGCGCTGATGTGGTCGCTGCAACCGCAGAGGCGCGGAGCCAGCGAGCAGGCCGAGCTTTACAACGTCGATCGCGTCTCGAAGTCGGAAGGGCTGGATGCGCTGCCGGCGGATTACTCGAAGCTGCCGCCCGCCGTTCCCGAATTGGGGCCGCCGCTGCCGGGCGATCTCGGCCCGGCCATCGTGAAGTCGCAGCAGCCGGTGACGGCCGCCTATGCGGCCCCCGGCCACGATCCGAACGACGCGCTGCGCAAGGAAGCCGAAGCGGCCGCGGCTTCGTCCGTGTTCTTCCGTTCGGGTGCGCAGGCGGCTGCGCCGGTCGCGCAGTCGCAGGTCGCCGCCGCGCCGGGCTTCGCCGCCAATGCGGCCTTCGACCCGATGGCCGCAGGGCCGGCTTCGACGGCGGCCCTGCCTGCCGACCCGACCGCCGTGCAGAACCGGCAAGACCAGAAAGAGGCTTTTCTGAAAGGTGGTTCTACGGAAACCCGCAATTCCGGCAACCTGACCCTGCCGGCTTCGCCGTACCAGGTCATGGCCGGAACGGTGATCGCAGGTGCCTTGGTAACCGGCATCAAGTCGGACTTGCCGGGCGACGTGATCGCCACGGTGACGGAGCCGGTCTATGACACGGCGACCGGGCGCTTCCTGCTGATCCCGCAGGGTTCGCGCATTTTGGGCCGCTACAACAGCCAGGTCAGCTACGGGCAGAGCCGGGTGCAGGTGGTGTGGAACCGGATCATCCTGCCGGACACGTCATCGCTCACGCTCGACAACCTGGCCGGCACCGACCCGGCCGGCTATGCCGGCCTGGAAGACGATGTGGATTGGCATTGGGATCGCATCTTTGCCGGCGCGGCGCTGACCACGCTGCTAGGCATCGGCGCCGAGCTGGCCGCGCCGGAGAACCGGCAGGACGGCGATCGCATCATCATCGCCGGGCGCGACAGCGCGCAGGACAGCATCAATCAGGTCGGCCAGGAGATGACCCGGCGCAACCTCAACATCCAGCCGACCTTGACCAGCCGGCCCGGCTTGCCGGTGCGGATCATCGTGGCGCGCGATCTGGTGTTGCGTGCCTATCAGCCGCTCTTTTTCAACAAGGGAACTTCACGATGAGCACGACCAGGAAATTGCGGCTTGGCCCTCTGCCTCGCCATGAAGTCATGAAGCTGACCTTCTCCTGCCCGGCCAGCCTGAAAGCCGACCTCGATGCCTACGCCGCGCTGCACGCGCAGGCGTATGGCGAAGCGGTTGATGCGGCCACGCTGATCCCGCACATGCTCGAAGCCTTTATGGCGGGGGATCGAGGATTCAGGAAGGGAAGTGTGGGCAAGGCCGCAGCCCCTAAGCCTGGTTGACGATGCAGACGCATCCGCCATACGCGCACGATGAAAGCGCAGCCCGAGGGCTGCGCTTTCGCTTTGAGAGGTGGTTTGTGACACGCTAGGGCTATGATGACGATGCGACCTTGCCCGCTGTGCCGCCCCTGGGTTTGCCGCCGCGAAGCGCCTATCCGGCACCTAGCTCGAAAAGAGACAAGCGTACGCGATGGCCGAAATCTGGCCTAACCTGTTGCCCCATAAGACCTTTCGCGCCGATGCATCCCTGCGCCAAAGACTTGACAGCGGACATTTTTTAATTCAAGCCCGAATCAAGCAGCTTTTTTATTGCGGCGGCTCAAACCCAAACCCAGCAGGCCAAGGCCCATCAGTGCGATGCTGGCCGGTTCTGGCACAAACTCAATACTACCATTCAACC
>JAQTMN010000010.1 GCA_028714315.1 Sulfuricella sp.
GTATTTTGCTCGCTATTCTACGCGCAGACGGCGCCAAGCAACAATCTTCGTGATGCCGATTTTTGAAGTGTTGGCCGCTCGTTCACTAAAACAACGACCCCTGCTCGGCCGGCCAAGGAATGCCGGAAGGAAGCCGCCGGGGCGCCGCGATGCGCAGCTGCTTGTTCACGTTGTAAACCCCGAACACCACCTCAATGGCGCTTTCCGGCACCTGGAATTCCCCCGCCAGGAATTGCACCAGATGCGCGGTAGCCCTGCCGCGCACCGGCTGCTCGGCGACATGAATCTCCAGCTGCCTGCCGATGACCTTGCCGATCGCCGTCCGCGCGGCGCGCGGCCGCCCCAGGATGTTCAAGACCAGGGTGTTTTCTTCCCAATGACAAAATGACGACATCTATGCTCCGAAGGTTTGGCGTCAGTATTGCAATGATGGCATCCGGCGCAATGCGCTTCGCTTATTGGCGCCCTACGGCGATTGCACCTCACGCGCGCCGGGCTACAGTGAGCTGTCCTCGTACTTATACAGAAACCAGCAGTTCCCCCTGCGAACGAAATGATGTGTCGTCAGCCAGTCGGTGTCTTCCTTGAATACGTCGACAGCGGCAGACTTTGACCCTACGCTCTTGGTCCTCGACGTCAGGCCGTTTTCCCTCATGTGATTCGAGAGGCTCGGCGCGCTCTCGAATTGGGCTTTCGAAATGCGAAAGCGAACGGGAGCTGGTTCATCTTTTCCATTCGCGTCGACACCGAATTCCCATTTAACCGCCTGTAACGGAAAGATGGCGCGCTTGACGGAAAATCCTTTGTCTGCAGCGAACCTGGAAAAGAAGTCAGGGAACGCTTCCGGGGTGCGCGCATTGCAGTCGCTGGCCATGACCAGCGCCGAATGGGCCCACAAAATCGCCAGGGCAAATAAGCGGCTCATGCAAATAAGCGCGGGCTGACCGCTGTTGTGCGTCACTGGGCGCCTATTTCCGGCGTGCGAACACGTCTTGCGGCGACTGGAATTTTAGAACTGAGCCCATCGTCCCGTGCAGGGTCGGCGCCTTGATGGTCTCGACGAACGTGGCTGGACGGCAGAACGCCAAAGGGGCTGATAACTGGATTCATGACCCAACATCCGTCTCAAGAAATGGCGCTTCGGAAATGGTGCGAGCAAGTCCGGGACGCGAAGGGTGTTTTGCATACGCGCGCTCTCCGAACTTCTGACTAAGGGGCCAAAGAAACGCGTACCAAGGCACCGGCAGCGACCAGCGCCCATAGGGTTTGGGCGGTCGTTTTGCCTTGCGCTCGGGATCAAGAGTTACCTCGGCGCAAATTACCCCCTCGTCGGCGCCGAGTTGAGCCCTGAGCGTACCGTCCGAGTCACCAATGGCCGACAGGCCCGGAAAACTCGTATTCTGTGCTGGAAACCCTCCTGGCAAAGACGTGACAAGCGGCCCGCAACGGTTCGCCATCAGGACGGGGACGCCAAGGGCCTGCGCGTAGAAGGCGGTGCTGCCCTTTAGCATGCAGTCGAAAGCCGCGGAGTCTTTTCGCCGAATTGGAAAGGCTGGCATAGGGGTGCCGGCGGCGGTTGGCTGGACCACAAGATCGACCGATGCCTGATATAGGGCCGAGATTCGCTCGTAGAGAAGGTTCTCGTAGCAGATGCCGACCCCGATGCGGCCAATCTCGGTGTCGATATAGTGCGGATCGGCTCCGGCGCGAAAGAAATAGGCTTCGACGGAAGCCGGAGGGGATTTTCTGACTCGGCCGGCAATTTGTCCTTGTGGAGTGGCAAGTGCGAAGGAGTTGAAGAAGTCGGGGCCATCCGCTTCGGCGAAGGTCATGCCCAAATAGATGGCGTGGCGGCGCGCAATTCGTTTTAGCCAAGAAGTGCTTGGGCCATCGAATCTTTCCGCGGTTTTCCAGATGTCTTCGGTGAGGACATAGCCACCTGGCATTAACTCCGGCAGAAGGACTAATTGCGCGCCGTCGGAAGCCGCCTGTTCAATGAACCGCTCGGCATTTGCCAGATTCTCCAAGGTGCGGAGAGGCTTGCAACACAGTTGGATACTGGCGACTCTCAGTTTGCGCATGATAGTTGGATACTCCCGATGCTGATGTAATCCGGTGGCGTGCTGTGGCTATCGGGCGCATAACCTGCTGGCTCAGGGGCGCGAGCCGCTTTGCAGCGACGCACCCCTGGCTGCAATGTTATGCGCCGGTTGTATCAGGCGACCCAGCTCTGCAAAAAACTCGCTACGATGAGACACGCCATTACCGCTCAAGCGGTGATCTGAGCCGGGATAGACACGGACGATGAGATTGTCCTTGGGCGTTACACCCCGGCCGTCCGCTTGCGGGTCCGGGTTGAGCGCGATGTTGGCGACTTGTCGTAGGTGTCCACGTAGGCATCGATAAGCCTGCGGATCATGCGCTGATACTGGGTATGGTGTTTCGTGGCCTCGGTTTTGAAAAACTCGACGCTCTTTTTGCTAAGAGCAATAGTCACCTTCACCCCCTCTTCCCGGAATGCGAGTTCTTCGGGGGGAGGTAGAAAGTCCTGAATGACCTTGGCCTCCATGGCTTCATCCGTGTATTTGATTTTCGCGCTCATAAATCGCCTTGCCTTTCCGCCAGTACCCGGCGCCAAATATGCGAATTACACCGCCGCGATAGGTAAAGCGGACGGTGACAATCCCACCTTCGACCTCGCCGATACAGAAATAGCGTTTTTCCATTTCGCTGTGAGTGAGGTCTTCGGCGATGACACGGCAGGGGTCGGCGAAGGCGTACTGCGCCAGGGAAAACGGGATTCCATGCTTTTCCAGGTTTTCGGCATCCTTGTTCGCATCCCACTCGAACCGTGTTTTCTTCATGAAATTTAGATTAGCACGGGGAGGTATATAAAGCCATATAAAAGTATGGTGATTGGTGCGCGTGGCATCGTAGGGCGGATTAGCGCAGCGTAATCCGCCGGATGTCGATGGGCCGAACGTATTGCATCCGGCGCAATAGTAGGGAGGGGGGAGAAACTGGACAGTCCATCGGCAATAAAATTGGCCTCCAGACCGCGTAAATAAAGGGAAGTCATACTAAACACAGAATTCTTGATTTCCGGATGGGTGCGGTGGAAAAGTAGGAGAAATTCTGGGGGAAACTGCGGAAAATACCGATGGCCAATAAGGAAATTACCCCATTCGAAGATCGTTTATTCGATCATCGAACCCGATTTAATACCGCCGTCAGATGATCCTCGATCACATCGCCGACAAGTTGCTGGTCTGAGGCTGGGAAACCGACTATACATGCCACCGAACTTGAGAGCCTTGGCTTTCTTTGGCGTGATGACGTAGGGCGCGGTGCCGAAATGATGAAAGGCGGCTTTCCAATCGTTCGTGCCCATCCGCAAGGTATCGCCAGCCACCTGATATTGAAAGCGCAGCAGGTCCCCGTGGTCGAAAAGCATCTTAGTCTTGCGCTTGTTCTGAAGCGTGAGCGGTGATAGTTCCTTCCTCTTCGTGCCATCTGGGGCCAGCCCCTGATCATGGCGTTCCTGATTTACCTGTAGCAGGGATGCGCCCAAGCTGCCGAGCATTTCCTGAGGCGTGGCGATTTCCAGACGGACGGCTTCAAGAGCGCGGGTCAGGTGGTCGGCTTGAAATTCATAGGTGAAGTGCATATACTTTAAACCGTGGTGAGGAAGCAGTGGTTTTGCATGACCCTCAAATCCGAGCCACCGACGCGGCCATGCAAGGGCCGCGTTTTCATTTGTGGAACACCAAGCGCCCGATGCGCTGCTTGTCGAAATAGGAAGCCCGTTCTTCGGCTGTCTTCTGTGTTCCCATAAAGATCGTCGAACCTGTCCAGCCCGTTTTTCCCCATTCGAATACACCTACCCCATATTCATCAGTGCCTTCGATCTGAAAGGCCCGCAAGTAACGGCGCTTCAAGCGCCAGCGTCCTTTCTCATGATGATCAGGCACCCATCCCCACCAGATTTCGTCCGGTTCGATCAGTGTCATGGCGAGCAGGTTGATGGATTCCAGCCGACGGGACTTGCTCGGTGCAGATAACCACTTGAATTCCCCTTTACCGTCCTGAAAAAGTGGGGGGCGAGGGTCAGTTCCAACATTCCAGCATTAGAACAGACCCCAAGGCGCACACATTGATTATCCATTACTGAGCTCAAGTTTGTTCTCGCGGCACCACTCGCGCAATGCCTCTTGAGTTGCGCCCGCTTCGAACGAGTACCACCTTTCAAGCATGTCGCGGGAGGCCAAAAAATCCTTGAAGCGGCGGTAAGCGCCTTTGCTCCGAAAGAAACCGGAAACGGCGTTGTAGTCGCCGGGAAGCACTTCATCAACGAAAGATAAAACCAGATCTCGGCCGAGATTCAAATCGTTCTTGTGCGGTATAGCGATGTATCGGTTGGAGGTGTCGAGGTCATCAGGGGCTTCGTATTTCAGTTCGATCTCGGACGACACCCAAAAGATTGCGCCTGTATCGGGATCGACATACGCACTGTTTTCGAACGGAGCTCCCGCACTGACGAATTCAAAGGCGTCCAGAAGCTCTGGGAATTTTGCAGCGGTCATGCATTTCCTCGAAGCTGATAGAAATCTTTTTGCCGATCGCCGTGGCGGCCTTTGCAATTGTGGCCAGGGTCACAGACGGATATGCCGGTTCGAGAAGCCGATCCAGTTGCGTCCGACTGGTGCCCATGCGTCTAGCCATCTCGCTTTTGGTAATGTGGGTTTCCGCCATGGCCTGCTCGATCATGCAGGCCACAACCTTCTTGATCGCGGCGGCTTCCACCTCTTCGAGGATGCCCTCTTCCTCGAGGAACTCGTCGAAGTCGGATCCAAGGTGGGGATTACTCATTTCATACCTCGCCTTCGTCCCATGTTCACGGCAACCGCAACGTAAACATCGCCCCGCCCAGGCTTCCGCCGTTAGTCAGTTCGATCCTTCCGCTCTTTTCCCCATTGCGATGCAGCCGGGCGCAGACCGATGAAAAATAAAGTCCCAGCCCGGTTTTGCCGCCGGAGCGGTCGAGGCTTTTCACTTCGCCGCCGTGTTCGATGATTTCTTGCGGGAAGCCGGGGCCGTTGTCTTCGACGCGGATCGCTAAAAATCCGTCTTCTTCGGCGGCGCTGAGGCGGATTTTGCTGCGGGCGCAGTTGAGCGCGTTGTGGATGGCGTTGTTGAGCACGCCAGCGGCGAGGTCGCGGTCGTAGAACCAGCACAGCGCCGGGTCCACTTGGCTGGAGATGGCGATCGATTTGGCGGCGAGCAGGGGGCGGGCTTCGGCGAAGATTTCTTCGATCAAGTCCGCCGCCGGGCGGTATTCGAGGTTGATCGGGTAGGCGCCGCGGTTGAAGCGGTATAGGGACAGCATCTGGATCAGTTTGTCGTTGATCAGCTGGCCGTTGTATTTCAGGAGCGCCAGCCGGGCGTTGCCGTCAGGGCCGATTCCGGTGCGTTGGTCCAGGGTTTCGAGGCCGCCGAGGAGGAGGAACAGCAGGTTTTTGAGGTCGTGGATTTGCGCGGCGAAGAGGGCGGTGAAGTCGATGGCGCCGAGTTCGCGCGCCGGGTCCGGGCCGGGTTCCCTGTCCGCCGGGGTCAAGGCTTGAGCCCATATTGCAGCGCGACGTCCTTGTACATCTGGATCAGCACCAGGTATTTCCGGTTGTCCGGGTCGCGGCTTTTCACCGTGGCCAGGTAGTCCCGCGCCGCCTGACTCAGTTCTTCGTTCCAGCCTTGGGCCTGCATGTAGGCGAGGATGGCGTGGGCGGCGTTGAGCACGATCACGGTGTTTTCCTGGTATTCGGCCACGGCCTGCATCAGGAGATCGACCGAGCCTTTCAGGTCGCCTGCCTGGGCGAGGCGCACTGCCTGGTTGTTGAGGGTGACCACCACGCGCGAGGAATCGCGGATGATTTCCTTGCCTTTGTCGTGCATGCCGATTTTCTTGAACATGTCCTCGGCATGGCGGTGGATGTTCTTGTCGTCGTGGTTGTTCTTGATGAAATCCTGCACGATCTTCTTGCCGGCCTCCTCGTCGCCGAGCTGGAAGCAGGCGCGGCCCAGGTCCAGGGAAACCTTGCCCGGCCGGGATTCGTTCAGGTCGAAATAGGCGAGCGCTTTCCTCAATTCGGCCTCGGCGGATTCGCGGTCGCCGGCTTTTTCGTAGGCCAGGCTGTCCATGACGGCGCCGTGCAGCAGGGATTCCGGCGAATTCTTGAAGGTCTTGCGGGCGTCCTTCATGATGGTCATGGCGCGGTCGCATTCGCCTTTGTCGATGAACACGCGGCTCAGGTTGGCGTAATCCTCGGGCGAGGTGAAGGCGGAATTCTTGCCGAACTCCAGCACGGCTTCGTAGGAATTCTGCGCCGTCTCCAGGTCGTCGTTGCGGTAGGCGATTTCGCCCAGCGTCTTGCGCCGGTGCAGCGTGCGCGGCGATCTTTCTGTGGCCACGGTCAATGCCGACTGCGCCGCCTGCTCGTCGCCGGCGGCGGTGTGGGATTTCGCTAGCCAGTCGTAGGCTTCCATGTAGTTCGGGTTGGCTTCCGTGACGCGCTGGAAGATGTCGGCGGCATCGCCGAAATTGTTCTGGTGGAACAGCGACTTGGCGAGCCCCATGCGCGCCCAGGGGATATCCCGGATGGCGAGGATTTGCTCGTAGAGGCTCCTGGCTTTGGCGTAGTCGCCCAGCGTCATGCAGATTTCGGCCTTCAGCCGGAGCAGGTCGATCAGGTGTTGGCCGGGCGTTTGCATGAGCAGGTCGCAGACCTGGATCGCACGGCGGTAGTCCTGCCGGTCCATCAGGTCGTAAACCGGCAGGAAAAAGGCTTTTTTCTGCACCAGGCGCTCCAGCCGCAGCAGCAGCACCTCGCCGGCGAAGGGCTTGATCAGGTAGTCGTCCGGAGCCAGCTCGACCGCGCTGACGACTTTTTCGTAGCCGCGTTCGGCGGTCACCATCATGAAAATGGTGGAATGCCCGATCAACTTGCGCCGCTTGATTTCCTCCAGCAGTTGCTGGCCGTCCTTGCCGCCGCCCAGGTCGTAGTCGCACAGGATGATGTCGTAGCTGCGCAGCTCCAGGCGGTTGATCGCCTCGATGCCGCTGCCCGCCATGTCGATGCGCACGCCGCCCAGAGTGCTGATGGTGACGCGCATCGACGAGCGCATGCCGACGACGTCGTCGATCACCAGAAAGTTTTTTTCCTGGAAATTGATCGGCTGGCCGCCCTGGGACGCGGCTTTTGTCGGGAACAGATCCGTGCTCATGGCTTGATTGGGACTTCTTCCGGCCACATATGGTTTATCGAGAGGAAATCTTACCATGCAGCAGGGATTACACAAGGAACCCGTTGCCTTGCCTGCCGCGGCAAGCCCGTTATAATCCTTCTATCGTGCAATCATTTTCAGGAGCGTCGCCATGCCTTATTTCGTTTACAAAATCCGCCAGCCGTTCAAGCAGCTGGAAAAAATCGACGCTTTCCCCAACTTCAAGGAAGCCAGCGCCTTCGCCAAATCGGTGCGGGCCGGCATCAGCGCGGCCGACAACTACGCCGTCAAGGTGATTTTCGCCGAGAACGAACTCCAGGCCGAAGACCTGCTCAACCAGGTGCGCGAGCCGGAGCCGATGACCGGCGAGGATTATTAATTAGCAGCCGCCCGGCATGGACGAGCAGGCCTACAAGGAAACCTACCGGGCGGTCGGCGCGCTCGCCTGCCCGTTCGAGAAGGCGCTGCTGATCTGCCGCTGCGAGTGCCGCGAAGCCCGGCGCGTCAACATCGCGGAACGGGTGGCGGTAAATTGCGGCGATGCGGCGGCGCAGGCGGATTGCGTGCTGCTGCACGGCCTGCTGCTGCACAGCGCGGCCTTCGCCCTGAAGCTGACCCACGCCGAAGCCGTGCTGCCCCACGCCAAGCACGTCAAGGTGCAGTGCGGCGGACTGCTCGGATTGCAGCACGCGGTGCGGCCCGAAGCGCCGGAAGCGGAGCCGGTGGCGGACATCTGCGGTCTGGTGCGGGAAGCGGAGGCGCTCTTCGGCAACTTGCAGGCCTTGCCCTATAGTGAAATTGTCCGGGGCATCGCCGGGTTTCAGGCGAGGAAGCGGTCGGGGGGTAGTGGATAGGATCGAATGATCCAGAGTGATCTTGTGGGTCAGGCTTCAGCCTGACATGTACGGCTGCGCCCTAAAGGGCACAAGAGCCGTACCCACAAAATGCATCGCCTTTTTCGGTATGACAATCCTGGTTAATCCGGTCCGCAGCTGCCGCGTTCGTCGTACACCGCCATGATCGCCTTGAGTTCGTCGAGCACGGCCTGGCGTTCCGCCGGGGGGAGTTCAAGCACTTCCGCCACCGGTTCGCCCCGTTCCAGCGTCAGGATCAGCCGCGATACCTCCTTGCAGCCTTTTTGGCACAGGGTTTCGACGCAATGGGCGATTTTCGGGTGGTTCATTTTTTTTGGCAGCGGGGACTGGGCTGTACAATGGCCCGATTTTAATTCAAATGCTTTTTTGTCACGAGGACTAATTTGAAGCAGAAAGATAGCTTGCAGCGTTTCATGTTCGAGCATGCCGCCGTGCGCGGCGAGATTGTTCATCTCGGGGCGACTTGGCAGGCGGTGCAGGAGCGGCGCGACTATCCGCCGGCATTGCGCGGCCTGCTCGGCGAGCTGATGGCCGCCGCCGCGCTGCTGTCCGCCACGCTCAAGTTCACTGGTTCGCTGATCATGCAAATTCAGGGCGGCGGGCCGGTCAAGCTTCTGGTGGTCGAGTGCGGCGCCGACCTGACGATGCGGGCGATGGCCCACTGGGAAGGCGATCTGGCCGAGACGGCAACGCTGCCCGAACTGGTGGGCGGCGGGCGCTTCGCCATCACCATCGATCCGAAGAAGGGCCGGCAGACCTACCAGGGCATCGTCGATCTGGAAGGCGACAGCGTTGCGGGCGTGCTGGAAAACTACATGCGCCGCTCGGAGCAGCTCGATACGCGGATCTGGCTGGCCTGCGACAACCTGTCGGCGGGCGGCATGCTGCTGCAGAAAATGCCGGACAGCCCGGAAGCCGACGCGGATGCATGGAGCCGCGCCATCATCCTGGGCGGCACGGTCAAGCCGCGCGAGCTGCTGGAATTGCCCGCGCGGGAAGTGATCCGCCGCCTGTTCCACGAGGACGACATCCGCCTGTTCGACAGCAAGCCGCTGCATTTCGGCTGCACCTGCTCGCGCGAGCGGGTAGCATCCACCCTGCGCATGCTGGGCCATGACGAGGTGCGGGGGTTGCTGGAGGACACCGGCTATGTCGAAGTGGATTGCGAATTCTGCAACCGGCACTACGTCTTCGATGCGGTGGACGCCGAGCAGATATTCGCCGAAAACCCGGTGGAAGCGAGCCATACGCGGCATTGAGAGAGTGATCAGTGGTCAGTGATCAGTTATCAGTTATCAGTTATCAGTGATCAGTGATCAGTGATCAGTGATCAGTGATCAGTCTTCAGTAATTCAGTCTTCAAGCCTTTGCGCGGCGAAGCGGCGTGGTTTGGCTGTTAACTGACCGCTGACAACTGACAACTGATTACCGATCACTGATCACTGAATCGACGGAAATCCTAGCCCATGAATCCACCACGCAAAGCCATCATTCTTGGCGCCGCCGGGCGCGATTTCCATAATTTCAACGTCTTCTTCCGCGGGCATGCGGGCTACCGGGTGGTCGCCTTCACTGCCACGCAGATTCCCTATATCGAGCACCGCACCTATCCCGCCAGTCTGTCCGGCCCGCTTTATCCGGCGGGCATCCCGATCTTCCCGGAAAGCGAGCTTCCCGGCCTGATCCGCCGCTTCGGCGTGCAAGACATTTTTTTCGCCTACAGCGACGTGCCCCACGCGCACGTCATGCATCTCGCCTCGCTGGCGTTTTCGTGCGGCGCGAGCTTTCACCTGCTCGGGCCGGACGACACCATGCTGAAATCCGCCAAGCCGGTCGTCGCGGTGCTTGCGGCCCGCACCGGCGCGGGCAAGAGCACGGTGACCCGCTACCTGCGCGCCGCGCTGGCCGAATCGGGGCGGCGGGCGGTGGCGGTGCGCCATCCGATGCCCTACGGGCGCTTCGACAAGAGCGTGGAGCGCTATGCCACCAGCCGCGACGTGACCGATTCCGGCATCACCGTCGAGGAGATGGAGGAATACCAGCAGCACGTGGACGAAGGCGGCGTGGTGTTTTCCGGCGTGGATTACGGCGCCATCCTGGAGCGCGCCGAGGCCGAGGCGGACGTGATCCTGTGGGACGGCGGCAACAACGACATGGCTTTCTACCGGCCCGACGTGACGGTGGTCGTGCTCGACCCGCTGCGCCCCGGCGAGGAAGATGCCTATTTTCCCGGCGAGGCGAACGTGCGCGCGGCGGACATCATCGTCATCAACAAGGCGAACGCCGCCGGGCCGGAAGGCCTCGCGCGGGCGCGGGCGGCGGCGCGGGCGCTCAATCCCGCCGCGCCGGTGGTGCAGATGGACTCGGAGGCGACGGTGGACCGGCCCGAGCTGATCGAGGGCAAAAACGTGCTGGTGGTGGAAGACGGCCCCTCGATCACGCACGGCGGCCTGTCCGAGGCGGTCGGTGCGTGGGCGGCGCGGCGGCTCGGCGCGCGCCCGGTGGACCCGCGCCCCTACGCGGTGGGTTCGCTGCGCGCGGCCTATGAGAACTTCCCGCGGATGGGCGCGGTGCTGCCGGCGCTGGGCTACAGCGCGCAACAGCTGGACGAACTGCGCCGCACCATCGCCGCCACGCCGTGCGACGCGGTATTGCTCGGCACGCCCGCCGACCTGGCGCAGGTCGCCGGCATCGCCCAGCCGGTGGCGCGGGCCAGATTCGCGGCCCGCGATACCGGTTCGCCCAGCCTGAGGGAACTGGTGCTGGAACGGCTGCGGAGCGTGCGGGAATGAGCGAAGACGGAAAACTGCGCATCGACAAATGGCTGTGGGCGGCGCGCTTCTTCAAGACGCGCGCGCTCGCGGCGGAAGCGGTGGACGGCGGCAAAGCGCACCTCAACGGCACGCGCGTCAAGCCGGCCAAGGCGGTAAACGTCGGCGACCGGCTCGAGATTCGCGTCGGCCGGTTCGAATTTGTCGTCGTGGTGCAGGGTTTGTCCGCGCGGCGCGGCCCGGCCAGCGAAGCCGCGAAGCTGTACGAGGAAACCGCCGAAAGCCGCGCCGCGCGCGAGGCGCTGGTGGCGCAGATGAAAGCCGAAGCGGCGCCCGGCGCGGAACGCCAGGGCCGCCCCACCAAGCGTGACCGGCGCCACATCGTGCGCTTCACCGGCGGTTGATCCAGTGACAAAAAAACTGATGGCCGCGAAAAGGCACAAAAGGCGCAAAGAGGAAGGAACCTTTTGTGCCTTTTTGCGGCTAAAGAACGGCGCCAAAAAAAGAGGGAAAACACCCAAGGCGCTTTCCCTTGAAGTGCGGCATCGCGCCGCTGAGTCTATAAAGTCAGGCTGGACGTCACGATACTCCAGGTGAGCAGCGTGAGATACATCATCGCCGCCCATCCGACCATGCCGCCCGCGACCGTCAGGTAGCGGAACAAGGCCCCTTCGCGCTGTTCATCGAGCTTGAGGATCGTCGGCGTCGCGTAGTACAGGATCACGGCCGAGGCGAGCAGGGCTAGCGCGCCGATGGTCATGTCGATCATGAAGCTCGGGATGAACAGGCACAACGAGCCGATCCACAACGGCGTGGGCGCGATCGCCGCCAGGGTGAAGGCGTCGCGGAATTCGACCCTGGGCACGTCCACCGGCTCGCCGATGGACGGCGCTTCCGGCGGAAACTCCATCAGCTTTTGCGGGCTGTGGATCACCTTCAGCTCGGTGCGCGCGACGAACTCGACGGCGCCCGCCATCGCGAAAACCCCCGCCAGTTCGTAGACGAAAAACGCCCCGCTGAGGATTTGCAGCTGGCTGGCCGTCAGGCTCAGCGCCGGCAGCAGGTTCTCGTGGTAGGCCGTCCCCGCGTAATACAGCATCAGCGCGGGAATGAGCGACATCGGCAGGACATAGAAGAAAAACATCAGGGGAACCGACAAATGACGGCGGGACAAGGTGTCCCAGGCGTGAAACTCGGGTAAATGGAGCATATTCATGTTGCACCTCCAATTCCAAAAAAGTTGATTGGGTTTTACCAATTTGTTTATAAATCAATAGACAGAAGATGCCGGAAAAAGTTGTCTGGAATGACGGATGAATGCGGCGTGGGGCGCCGCTGAGAGGAGTGCAACCTGTGGGTCAGGCTTCAGCCTGACTGTACGGCTAAAGCCGCACCCACAACGGACGTCAGGCTGCACCCGCAAGGAGTGGCAGCAAGCTGCACTCCGACTTTCTATCGACTAAAGTCGATGAAAGATCGTATGTCCCCGCCGCGAGCGGCAGCCAACCCTCACCCTAACCCTCTCCCAAAGGGAGAGGGAACGATCGCCCTCTCTCCCTTTGGGATAACCAGCGACTTGGCTGGCGTAGTTTGCCAGCCTAGTCGAATGGTTAGTAGTTCCATCAGAGGGTTGGAGAGAGGGCTGCTGCTCGCACGGGCGAGAAAGCCTGACCTACAAATCGCGCCTTTGAGGCTGGCTCAGAATATTTCGCGGGTTTCCAAAAACTTGATTTCCGGGAAGCGCTCTTGCGTCAGGTTGAGGTTGACGCGGTTCGGCGCGAGGTAGACGTAGTCGCCGGCGCCGTCGAGTGCGACGTTGAAGCCGTGCTTGTCGGCCAGTTTTTTCAGCTCCAGTTCGGAGCCGCGCAGCCAGCGCGCGGTGGCGACGTCGAACGGCTCGAAGCGCACGTCCACGCCGTATTCGTGCTGCAGGCGGTGCGCCACGACGTCGAACTGGAGCATGCCGACCGCGCCGAGGATCAGGTCGTTGCTGGCGAGGGGGCGGAACAGCTGGGTCGCGCCTTCCTCGGCGAGCTGCTGCAAGCCCTTTTGCAGCTGCTTCATCTTGAGCGGGTTCCTGATCTGGGCGCGGCGGAAGATTTCCGGCGCGAAAGACGGAATCCCGGTGAACTTGAGATCCTCGCCCTCGCTGAACGTGTCGCCCAGCCGGATGGTGCCGTGGTTGGGGATGCCGATGATGTCGCCGGCGTAGGCTTCGTCGGCGGTGTTGCGGTCCTGCGCCATGAAGGTGATGGCGTTGCCGACGGTGATCTGCTTGCCGCTCGCGACCTGCTTGATTTTCATGCCGCGGTCGAAGCGGCCCGAGCAGATGCGGATGAAGGCGATGCGGTCGCGGTGCTTGGGATCCATGTTGGCCTGGATCTTGAACACGAAGCCGGAAAATTTTTCCTCGTCGGGCGCAACGGCGCGGCTTTGCGCCGGGCGCGCCAGCGGCGCCGGGGAGAGTTCGACGATGGCGTCGAGCAGGGATTGCACGCCGAAATTGTTCATCGCCGAGCCGAAGAATACCGGCGACTGGCGGCCGGCGAGGTAGGCCTCGCGGTCGAAGGTGTGCGAGGCGCCGCGCACCAGCTCGATGTCGATGCGCAGCTCGTCGGCCTGGTCGCCGATCAGCTCGTCGAGGCGCGGATTGTCGATGCCCTGGATGGTTTCCGAAGTGCCTTTTTCGGCGTTCGGGTCGAACACCGAAACGGTGTCGGTATAGAGGTGATAGGTGCCGCGGAAGCGCTTGCCCATGCCGATCGGCCAGGTCATCGGCGCGCACTGGATCTGCAGCACCGATTCGATTTCGTCGAGCAGCTCGATCGGCTCCTTGCCCTCGCGGTCGAGCTTGTTGATGAAGGTGAGAATGGGTGTGTCGCGCAGGCGGCAGACGTTCAGGAGCTTGATGGTCTGGGCTTCCACGCCGTTGACCGAGTCGATCACCATCACCGCCGAATCCACCGCCGTCAGGGTGCGGTAGGTGTCCTCGGAAAAATCCTCGTGGCCGGGCGTGTCGAGCAGGTTGACGATGCATTCGCGGTAGGGGAACTGCATCACCGACGAAGTCACCGAAATGCCGCGCTGCTTCTCCAGCTCCATCCAGTCCGACACCGCGTGGCGGTCGGACTTGCGCGCCCGCACCGCGCCCGCCATCTGGATCGCGCCGCCGAACCAGAGCATCTTTTCGGTCAGCGTGGTTTTGCCGGCGTCGGGGTGGGAGATGATGGCGAAAGTGCGCCGGCGGTGGATTTCGTCTTGCAGGGCGGTCATGGCAAAAGATTGTTTCGGCAGCTAAAAGAGGCGAAATTATAGCGGTTTGGCCATTTGATAAATAGCCCGGCGGAAACTAATATTTAATCCAGAAGTCCATTAGGGCGCGAGCCGCCAGCGCGCTATGAAACGCTAAGTCGTCCCGCGAAGGCGGGATCCAGGATTTTAAGTTGACGGGGTTCCCGCCTACGACGAAAAAGACTTGGTCAGCGTTTTCCTAACGGTCATGGCGAAATTGCCACCCTGGATAATGAAGCGGCGAGTTTGTGGGTCAGGCTTTCTCGCCCGTGCGAGCAGCAGCCCTCTCTCCAGCTCTCTGATGGAACTACTAACCATTCGACTAGGCTGGCAAACTACGCCAGCCAAGTCGCTGGTTATCCCAAAGGGAGAGAGGGCGATCGTTCCCTCTCCCTTTGGGAGAGGGTTAGGGTGAGGGTTGGCTGCCGCTCGCGGCGGGGACATACGATCTTTCATCGACTTTAGTCGATAGAAAGTCGGAGTGCAGCTTGCTGCCACTCCTTGCGGGTGCAGCCTGACTGTGCGGCTACGCCCTAAAGGGCACAAGAGCCGCACCCACAACCGCTCGAATTTTACGCTAAAGAAAATTGTTCAACGGCCGATTAATGCGGTTAGGCGCCGATATCGATAATCGGCGTTTGTGGTTCCTGGCGGCGGGTCACTGCCGCTCCTGGATTAGAAAATATTCCGAGGACTCGAGGACTATGCGCTACGCCCCTGATTTGCCGCCGCCGGTGGCCCCCGCCGCTGAAACCGATCTGCCCGGCCCCCTCTTCGCCGTCCAGCCTCCGCGGCGGATCGAACCGCGCACGCTGGTGCCCCTGGTGACGCAGCGCTTCAACCCCAAGGCCAAGAAGCCCGACGAGCCGAACCGAGAGGCGGCACCTCCCCAGAGCCCCCAGATCGAACAGCGCGTCCGGCCCGATCGCCGCGAAATGTGCCGCCGCGTCGCGCGCGCCGAGCCGTTTCTGGATACCCGCAGCCGGGTGGAGAGAAGGAAGAAGGCGCGGCGCGGCGACGACGTCGCGACGACGCTGGATGAGGAAGGGTGAGGCGTTGAGGTGAGGCGATGCAGGCGGGCTCTCGCCTCACCTCTCACCGCAGTTCTCGCTATTCCCGAATTTTCAATATCGCCGTGCCGATTTCATAACTGTGGCCGGCTACCAGCTGGACGCAGCGCCTGACCTGCACCAGCGCGCGCAACGGCTTGGTGGCGGAACCTTGCGGCGGAAGGACGTGGATTTCAAGCAGCTGGCCGAAGCGCGGGATGTAATCGGTGACGATGGCCACGCCGTCCACGCTCAAATCCTTGGTGGTGCCGTAAGCGGTCTCGCCGCTTTCGGTGGCGCGGATTTTTACCTGGCAGTTGAGAGGGATACGCCGCGCGTTGCGCATCTCGCCCTTGTTGCTCTTCTGGCGTCCGCCGGGGATGAGGCGGAGCTTGACGGTCGGGTCGTCCTGGGCTGCGCGTTGTTCCAAGACAGAGGCTTCAGCGTATGGCATAGAGTTCCTCCCTGGCAGTGAATGAAGTGCAGTGACTGGAGTCATGACCACAACATGTTGGCCGATTGTTTTTATTGGTGTCAATATATAGTGGTGAAGTCTAGAGGAAAATGCCAGATTCGGCAATATGCCGGAGCGATTGTTTTGGCGGGGCGAAAAATTCGCGAAACCGCCAGGCGCGACGGCTTGGTGCGCGCGGCCTAATCCTGTATGGGCTGATTTAGAGGCGAAGTTCCAGCACTGTCCAGTGGCCACACCCGGCCAGGCCGAAACTGTGTTTCTTGGGGTTGGTTCCGATGATGCGATAGCCAAACTTGTCCACATACCATCGAATGACATCCGGCCGGTCCGCCTCGGTGCGAACTTCCCGGATGCCTTTGTCGCGCATTTCAGCCAGGCGCGCTTCCTGAAGCTTGTGGCCGACGCCGCAGCCGATGAATTCGGGATCCACCGCCAGGCTGGCGGTTTCCGCCCGCGTGGAATCGATCTGTAGCCAACTTGCCACGCCAACGATCTTGCCTTGCAGGATGGCGACAAAGGTGTTGGCCAGTTCCAGATGGTCGCGTTCCGGATGAGGGATACGTTCTGAAGCCTGCAACGGTGCCATGTTCCACCTTCCGAGCACCGCCATCGCGGCGGGCATGTCCTCCGCGCGCATTTTGCGGATGACCGTCTGGGTGGCAAGCCAGTTTTCCGGATCGTCCAGCCGCAGTCTGTTACGCACTTCGCCGCAGGTGGCGATAGGGCGGCCAAACTCTCCCGCCAGGCGGGTGATGCGTTCAACCAGCGCCCTGTTGGTGGCGGCCTTCAGGTCGCCATAATCGTAGTAGGCGTTGTCTTCCAGACCCACCCGCACGTGGCCGCCCATGAGCAGGGCGGCGCTGTTCATCGCGAGTTGATGGCGGCCGATGCCGGCGCCGGCCCAAATCCAGTGGCGGGGCAGTTCACGCGCGAGTGCGGCCATGTCCTGTACGCGTCCCGGCAGCGTGCCGAGATTGCCGAGGAGCAGGTTGATGTAGCAGGTGTGCGGAAGGAATCCTTTGCGCTGCAAATAGTAGCCGTAGTTGACCATCCCCATGTCGAACGCCTCGAGCTCCGGCGTCACCCCACGCTCGCGCATGCGCGTGCACAGGGCTTGTACCATCTCCGGCGCGTTGACTGATGCCTGAGTGGGAAAGTTGAGCGATCCCAGGGTGAGCGAGGCCATGTCCGGTTTTTCCTGTCCGCCCAGTTCCAGCACGGCGGCGCGCTTTTCCAGCGTGCCATGCTGACGCCCGCCCGTGGTGGCAACCAGGATGGCATCGGGACGGTGGCGTCGAATGTCCCCAAAAATTCGACCAAACACCTCCGGCTGCCAAGTCGGGATGCCGTCGGCGTCGCGGGCGTGGATATGGAGCATGCTCGCCCCTGCCTCCAGCACCTCGATGGCATCCTCGACAATTTCCGAAACCGTGAGCGGAACATGTGGACTGGTTTGCCTGGTGGGGACATTGCCGGTGAGGCAGACGTTGATGATCAACGGTTCCGGCGGAATGCCAAGGGGAGGCGTGCCGCCGTATAGCGCGCCGTAATTGGGTTCTCTGTTCACAATGTCTCCGTTCAGGCAAGGCGTGACACGAAGTCTTCAAACTTGCGGTTCGGCCCGGGCTCGATGCTGGCCGGATACTCCAGAACAAATTGGAACGGATAGCGCAGCTTGCCCGTCAACATCCGGCGGACCATGTCTTCCTCCTCGGCGGTGAGCGGGCGTGGGCAGACCATCCTCACCCGGATGGTCTGCAGGTCTTCCTGAACCAGCTGGAATTGCCGTATCGGGGCGATGGCGAGCCAGGCGGAACCCGGAAAGCTCGGCCAGTGCCGGCGCCCATCGGGCAAGGTGATCATGTTGCGTTGCCGGCCGACGATGCGGCGGATCACCGGTAGCCCGCGTCCGCAATGGCAGGGCTCGCCCGCTTCGGCGTAGTCGAGGAGGCGGTAACGGATCAGCGGCATGGCGAAATTGTGCAGGGTGGTGACCACCACCATGCCGATTTCGCCGGGCGCGCAGGGTGTGCCGTCCTCGCGCAGTACCTCCACCAGCAAATTCTCGGCCTGGATGTGGTAGTGCTCGGACTCGGGACACTGCAAGGCGATATAGCCAAGCTCTTCGGCGGAATACAAGTCGGAGAGGGGGATGCCCCAGGCATCCCGCACTTGGGCGCGCAGGTCCGGTTTCAACATTTCGCCGAACGTGCGCACCTCGCGCAACCCGGCGGGGCGAATGCCGCGCTCGTTGGAGCGCTCGACCAGCGCCTGCAGGTTCGACGGGTGGGTAATCAGGTAGTCCGGTGCTTCGGCCAACAGCCAATCCAGCTGCGTATCGATATCGGTCTGGATATTCAGCATGGCGCTCGGGCCGCTGGCGAAGCTGTCGGCCCATTCCGCCCAGCCGGGCGTGTTGGCCCGCTCGACCTTGGAGCGGATGGCGCCGTGCTTTTTCGAGAAATCGCGGCGGTGCCAAAGGTGGTCGCGCAGCCCGAGTGCGAGCCAGAAGAAATGCGTGGTCTCGGTGCCCAGCGCCTGTATGGGCCTGCCCGTGGAGCCCGACGAGCCATAGGTCATGATTTTACCGTGACTGGCCGGCAGCCGCGTGCTGCGAAGCTGTTCGAAGTGCTCCTGAATCTCGCCGCGCTCCAGCAGCGGCAGCCGCCGCCAAGCCGCTTCGTCCAGCCTGTCGCCGGGGTGCCAGCCGGCGTATTTGTCGCGATAATGCGGCACCGTGTCGAGCGCATGTCGCAGCACGATCGCCGCCTGCGCCAGCTGCCGGCGCAGGATTTCGTCCGGCGGCAGCCACTGCGACTGGTCCAGTTGGTATTGCATCGCCATGAAGCCGGCTGCGCGCGGCGTCGGAATCGCCGGCCAGGAAATGCCTTCCACCAGGGGCAAGGGTGTCAGGGGGGGCGTGAAATGAGCGTTATGCTTTGGCATGCCGAGTTTGTGGATCATGTTGTTTCCGGCGCCCCACCAGAGGGTGAAAAATCGATCTTCCAGGCGTCGCGCCCCAGCGGGCCGCGGCCGACATAATGCCAGCCCAGGCGACGGAGTTTGCGCTGGGCGGCGGGCTTCATCAGCTTGGAATTTTCCGTGATCAGCACCATGCCGGCGATGTCCGGCGCGGACGTTGCCTGAGCCCGCAGGAAATCGCTGGCGGCCAGGGTCATGCGCGAGGCCAGCCCCGGCACGCGGTCCTGCTCGCGAACAAACATGCGGTAAAAATACCAGGACCGGGTCGAGCGATTGAAGGTGTCCGCATAAACCGAGTTGACGCCTACGAGCTCCCCGGCCGCGTTGCGGACGACGATGACGACCTCGTTCGCGCGCCGCATGGCCTCCTGCGGGTTCGCGATAGCTTGGTGAGAGAGCCAGAACGCGGCGACCTCGCGCGCGAGCATTTCATCCATGCGCCCATAAACGGCTGTCAGCGTGTAGTCGCCATGGTGGGGGAGGGGGCTGGTCATGGCGCTCTCACTCAATCAATGCCATAGCCCAGACGCTCGATGGCGGGCATGAGTATGGGGATGATGGTTTCAAGATGCTTGCGGTAGTTTCGGTAGCGAAAACGCGAGCTCGTGTACAGCTTTTCGCTTACCTGAGCATAGCTTGCGGTGCGTGCGTAGCGCTGGTTGTTGTGGAAGGCGACGCAGTTCTCGTCGTAGGGTTCGCCGACGAAATCGAGCAACAGGCGAACGTGGCGTTCCGGTTCTGCTACCACCTCTTCATAGCGAATCGGCAGGTATTTCAGATCGAGCTCGCGCCGGTAATGCTCGATCAGGTCGAACGTCAGGGCGTAGTGCCGCGCGGTGGTTTCCAGCTGATATGAGCAGTTGCCGCCGTGGGTCAGGTCGGTAAAGAAAGTGGACAGCACCACGTCCAGGGGATGGCGTATCAGATGGATGATGGGCGCCGAAGGGAACGTCAGGTGAATCAGGCCCATGTGCTGCTCGTTCAGGGGCATCTTGTCGGTGAAACGCTTCTTGCCTTTTTCGATGACCCGGCGCAGTTCCGCGTTGCAGACATAGTAATCGCGGAACTTCTCGATGGCGCGTCCCTTGCCGGGGCGGCCCAGTTCTTCCAGGCATTCCGGGTAGGGTTTTGCGGAGCCGCACAGGTGGGGCGCCAGCGTCGTCAGCCGATACAAATAGTCGAGCTCGTCACCGGCGGAAATGTTGGCATGGGAGGCGAGGATCTGCTCGGTCATGGTGGTGCCCGAGCGCGGGAAGCCGATGATGAAAAGGGGGCGCGGCGTTTCGGCGGAGGGCTTGTCCGGCGCCTGATTGGCGATGATCGGCGCAATGCGCTGCCGCACGAAAAAAGACTTCAGTCGCCCCGCCAGCTGCTCGTGGTGCGCCGCCTGATAATGATGGTGGCCCAGCTCCCGCGCCAGCCGGTTGGCGGTATCGTAGGCGGCGAATGCCTCGTCGTGGCGGCCAAGTTTGTCCAGCACCGCGCCGTGCTCGAAATGGAAGGACGGCGGCAGCGTGTCGCCATGGATGGCCTGTGCCTCGTCCAGGATTGCCAGCGCGTCCGCATATTTCTTTTCCCTGCGGAGCAGCACCGCGCGGGTGACGGCGGCGCCCAGATGGCGGGGTTCGATTTTTTCAGCCTGTTCGAGCAGTTCCCAGGCGCGGGGCATGTTGCGCCGCGCTTCTTCCATGCGCGCCCAGTTCAGGCAGCCCTCGATGTTATTCGGATCGAGCTCAAGCGTATGGCGAAAGAACGTTTCCGCCTCGTCGAGCTTGCCCATGCTCTTGAGGGCACTGGCGAGATTGGCGGTTACCGGCGCGAGCGGTTCGTGCATCAGCAGCAACTGGCGGAAATGAAACTCGGCTTCTTCCGGATGGTGGATGTCAAGGTAAATCATGCCCATCAGGTTATGCGCTTGGGCATTGAGCGGGTTCAGCGCCATTGCCTGGCGCGCATGCCGCTCGGCGTCGGGCAGGCGATTGAGGGCGTAATACAGTGTCGCCAGGTCCGCCTGGCGCAGGTGATTGCCCGGTTCCAGGCTGACCAGGGCCGAGAGCGGCTCGATGGCTTCCTCGTCGCGTCCAGCCCGGCGCAGGAGTCCCGCCAGCGCTTCGAGCAGGCCTGCGTGCCGTGGAAAGCCGGGTCGGGCGTCTTTCAGGCGGTCGATCGCGGCGGCAGGTTGCCCTTCGGCGGCCAAGGCGGCGCATTGCCTGAGCAGGCTGTCGATGGAAAAGGTCGGCTGGGCGGAATAGGGAAACATGATCTCCTGGTTTTCGGGCGGGAAATGGGTTCGGTTTAACTCCGTTCTTCGCTGCAGGAGCGGCTAACCAGAATTTTAACGGCTCACCCATCGGATAAACAATACAAGCAGCTCAGGTTTTTGAATTCCTTCGCGGATATCCGCCGCTAAACAGCGGGGCTGGCGTGCAAAACAAAACCCGGCCGAAGCCGGGTTTTGTTTTTTCATCTAAATACGTGCTCGCCGGTCTTTAGTCGTCGATGTTGCAGGCGCCGGTCGTCGTCACCGCAGTGCCGTTGCCGGTATTGCCGCTGCCCACGGTCATGGTCTGGACGCCGGAGCCACATGTGACGATGGCGTTGGCCGCCTCAGGCAACCCGGTGGCCGTTACGCCGGAGACGTTGACCGTCTGGGAAGAAGACGGGTGGGACGTGACCCTATATGCGCCCACGCCGTACCGGAACCCGGATATGGTGTTACTGCCCGAAACGGTCACAGTTTGCACGGCATCGTGCTGGCCATTGTCGAAATTGACGATGCCGATGCCGGCGTCAATGTCACTCCAGGATTCGCCTTCGGCTGCCGTCAGCGTGTTGCCCGAAATGGTCGCGGTCTGGGTGGCGGTTTCGGCACCATAATTGTACGCCCAGGCTCGGTTGTACAATCCAATGCCCGTCGTCGCCGCCACCGTGTTGCCGCTGATGGTCAGGCTCTGAGTGGCGGTGTTGCTGGCGTATTTCGCTTCGGCATAGTTGTAGGCCACGATGCCCATGTTGCCCGCCGTGATGGTATTGCCGGTGATCGCGGCCGTCTGCACCGCCGTGCTGCCGTCCTCCCAGGCGCCGTTGCCCAGCGAGATGCCGTTGCCGTAGGCGTTGTTGATGGTATTGTCGGAAATCGTCAGGTTCTGGGTGGCTGACGCGCCCTCTGCCGCCCAGTTCCACGCCCCGATGCCTTCGCCTTCGACGGCGTTGACGAGATTGTTGGAAATCGTCAGGTTCTGGGTGACGACGGCGCTGGCCCCCCCCCATGCTTCGTTTTCGGCATAAATGCCACCCCAATTCCCGTCGATGGTGTTGCCGGAAATGGTGACGGTCTGGGTGGCGGTACCGTTAAGGTAGGCGTAGTTACCCAGTCTGATGCCTGCGCTTGCGGTAATGTTGTTATTGGAAATGTCGATGGTTTGGGTGACGGCGCTGGCCGACCCTTCCCCGCCGACGTTGTTGTATGACCGGATAGCGGTGTTGGCGCTGGTAATGGTGTTGTTGGCGATGTTCACTGCCTGGCTGCGGCTGCTGCCATCGTGTACGGTGTTGTACAGGCCGATGCCGTTGTTGGAGACATTGATGATGTTGCCGGTGAGATTGACCGTGCCCCAGGTGTTGTTGCCGACGATGCCGCGGCCTTCGCCGCTGATGCTGACGCCTTTTACGGTGTTGCCCAGGGTGCCGTTGCTGGCCAGGGTGACGCCGGTGCCGCCGTTGGCGTTGATGACCGGGTACAGGTCAGCCTGGACGCGCCCGGTGTAGATGTCGATGCCCTGGCCCCACAGGGTCTGGCCGTCTTGCAGGGTGACCCGGCTATAGGGCTCGCCGGTCGCGGAGGTGCCCTGCCACATGCGGATCAGGCTGTAGTCGCCGATGCCGCTGGTGTTCGCCGAGCACTTGGCGCTTTCGCAGCTGCTCACGCTGTTGTAGGGATTTTCGTAGCTGCCGTCGCCGCCTTCGGCTGCCGAACTGTTGATATGCACCGCGCGGTCCACGGTCAGTTGCGAGAACGCCGCGTTGGTGGATTCGGTCGGGTGGGACACCACGACGTCGATATCGCGTGTCCAGGGTTCGTTCATGCGCTCCTTGACGGTGCGGATCGCCTGCTTGGGTTCCTTGCCGAAGGTGTAGCGGGCTTCGAGGAAGTTGGCGGTGCCAAACACGCCGTCGTGCTGGGTGGAGACGCCGATCGTCATGTTCTGGTTGAAGCGCGCCTCCATTCTTACCCGGTAGCCATTGGTGGTGGGGGCGACGTCCTCACCCTTGAAGCTGTAGCCGGCCAGGTACAAACGGGTTTCGACCGTGCTGGAGATGGGCAGGAGCGTGCCGGCTTCCACGTCGAAGCCGCGCATGGCTTCTTCGAACACGCCGTTACGCCAGACGCCGAAACCGGCGAAGTGGTTGGCGGCGCCCAGTCCGGTCAGTTTCTTGTCGGTGGTGGGGATGTACGCGTTGGCGCGCAGGTCGAACTGCTCGCCGCGCGCCTCGGCGCCGACGGTGACCTGATTGAAGTCGTTGCCCAGTTCGCTGCGGCGGTGATCCCAGGCGGCGTAGGCGCCGAGTGCCCATTTGCCGTCATTAGTGAGGCTCCGGTAGCCCAGGCCGAGGTTGAATTCGTTGCCGTTCTTGTTGTCTCCATGACCCTTGATATCCGCAAAGACCAGCGACTGCTCGTCCTGGCGCAGGGGCAGCAGGGCATCGACGCCACCCAGGGTGCGATTGCTGCCGGGCTTGATGAAAGCTTCGACGGTGGGCGTCCAGTCGGCATGACCCGGCGCGGACAGCGCCATGGCGACGGCGACGACGATGGCTTTGGGTTGGAAAGTGCAATTGGGGGTGCCGAGCGGCTTGTTCTTTTTCATCGCGAAAACTCCCTGAAAGTATTGATGGTGTTATGTTTGCCGGGGATGGGCGTGGTGCTAAATTAATTTGTGGTAATGTAGATGAATGTTTCGGTGCGGTCAAGCGGATTTTATGCCCTGGAAATATGGCATAGGGTCATCGGCTGGGCTTTGATGAAGATAGCTTGCCGTGCAATGGACGTTTTTTATCGAGCCCTTTCCCGAGCGGAGAAGGCGCGATGGTTGATCGCCCCGCCCCCGCCGGCTGCCAGGCCGGCACCAGATGTTTTTTGCCGCCGCCGATCAGGTCGGCGCGGCCCATCCGCTTGAGCGTCTCGCGCAGCAGCGGCCAGTTGGCGGGGTCGTGGTAGCGCAGGAACGCCTTGTGCAGCTGGCGTGTCCGGCCGCTTTTCGGGATCGGCACTTCTTCCCCCTGCCGGCTGACTTTGCGCAGCGGGTTCCGGCCGGTGTGATACATGGCGGAAGCGAGCGCCATCGGCGTCGGCGTGAAATTCTGCACCTGGTCGAGGCGAAAGCCGTTGGCCTTGAGCCACAGGGCCAGCTCCAGCATGTCTTCGTCGGTGGTGCCGGGGTGGGCGGAGATGAAGTAGGGGATCAAGTACTGTTCCTTGCCCGCTTCTTTCGAAAACTTCTCGAACATTTCCTTGAATTTGTAATAAGCCCCCATGCCCGGCTTCATCATCTTCGACAGCGGTCCCTCGGCGATGTGTTCCGGCGCGATCTTGAGGTAGCCGCCGACGTGGTGGCTGACCAGCTCCTTGACGTATTCCGGCGACTTCACCGCGAGGTCGTAGCGCACGCCGGAGCCGATCAGGATTTTCTTGATGCCGCGCAATGCCCGCGCCTTGCGGTAGAGCTGGATCAGCGGGCCGTGGTCGGTGCCCATGTTGACGCAGATGTCGGGGAACACGCAGGAGAGCCTGCGGCAGGCGGATTCGATTTTCGGGTCGCGGCATTTCAGCCGGTACATGTTGGCGGTGGGGCCGCCCAGGTCGGAGATGATGCCGGTGAAGCCGGGCGTCTTGTCGCGGATGTCCTCGACTTCGTGCAGGATCGAGCCTTCCGAGCGGTTCTGGATGATCCGTCCTTCGTGCTCTGTGATCGAGCAGAAGGTGCAGCCGCCGAAGCAGCCGCGCATGATGTTGATCGAGAAGCGGATCATTTCGTAAGCCGGGATCTTCGCCGCGCCGTAGGCCGGGTGCGGCCGGCGGGTGTAGGGCAGGCCGAAGACGCCATCCAGCTCTTCGGTGGAAAGCGGGATCGGCGGCGGATTGATCCACACGTCGCGGCCGCCGTGCGCCTGCACCAGCACGCGCGCGTTGCCGGGGTTGGTTTCGAGATGCAGCACGCGGTTGGCGTGGGCATAGAGCACCGGGTCGTCGCGCACCTGCTCGTAGGAGGGCAGGCGGATGGCGGTGTGGGCGCGTTCAAGTTTGTCCGGTTTGACCTCGCCAGCCTGTTGCGGCGCCGCTCCCGGATTGCACGGCGTTCCATCCGGGCTGCCGGACGGGGTTTCGGCATAAGGATTCGGATGCGGCACCACGACGTCGGGCCGATCGACCGAAGTCGAGTCGATTTCGATCCAGCCTGCTGGAACCTCTTTGCGCAAGATGGCGGTGCCGCGCAGGTCGTCGATGGCGGCGATGGCCTCGCCCTTGGCCAGGCGGTGGGCCAGTTCCACCAGCGCCCGTTCGGCGTTGCCGTAGAGCAGGATGTCCGCCTTGGAGTCCGGCAGGACGGAGCGGCGCACCTTGTCCGACCAGTAGTCGTAGTGGGCGATGCGGCGCAGGCTCGCCTCGATGCCGCCGATCACGATGGGCACGTCCGGCCAGGCTTCGCGGCAGCGCTGCGAGTAGACGATCACCGCCCGGTCGGGGCGCTTGTCGGCGGCGGCGTCGGGCGTGTAGGCATCGTCGGAGCGGATCTTGCGGTCGGCGGTGTAGCGGTTGACCATCGAATCCATGTTGCCGGCGGTGACGCCGTAGAACAGGTTGGGCTTGCCCAGAATCTTGAAGGCGTCGGGGCTGTGCCAGTCGGGCTGGCTGATGATGCCGACGCGAAAGCCCTGCGCTTCGAGCAGCCGCCCGATCAGCGCCATGCCGAAGCTGGGATGGTCGATGTAGGCGTCGCCGGTGACGAGGACGACGTCGCAGCTGTCCCAGCCGAGCGCGTCCATCTCGGCGCGCGACATCGGCAGCACCGGCGCGATGCCGAAGCGCTTGGCCCAGTATTGGCGGTAGGAGAAGAGGTTTTTGACGGCTTCCATCGAGGCGTCATTGTACGCCAGTGCCGCCTGCGCTGCCTTGCCCGGCCTATTTTTTCTGGATGGTGCGGCCCTGCTTCGAGTACCCCATGTTGACCGTGACCGTGTCGCCCCGCTTGAGATCCTTGACCGCCGGGGGCGGGAAGTTGAGCGCGATATCGCCGGCCCTGGTGTTCAGGGTGAGCGTTCCGGTACGGTAATCCACGTTCCGGACCGTGCCGGTGACTTGCAGTTCGTTGAACGTTTCCATCACCTCGGTCACGCGGTTCCTCCCGATCGAGCGCCCCTGCTGCGAGAAGCCGAGATCGACCACGACCGGGTCGCCGCTCTGGAGGCCGCGCAGCGCCTCGGGTGGAAAGTTCAGGTTCACTTTGCCCAGGTCGGAATTCAGCGTGAGCCGGCCGCTTTTGTAGTCGATCGTTTCGATGGTGCCGGGCAGCTGGAGATCGTTGTAAACCTCCGCGATCCGTTCGCCCTTCTGGCTGTCGACGTCATCCGCCATGCCTGGCGCGGTGCCAATGATGCCGGCAAGCATTGCGGCAGCCAGCAAGAAAAATGGTTTTTTCATGGTGATTCTCCTTCACTTTCGTTGCTGGCGTACCGGACTACTTCTTCATGCCACCTTCTTTCATGATCCCCAACTGGACGGAGACGGTGTCGCCCTGCTTGACGTCCTTGAGCGCGGAGGGCGGGAAGTGCAGCATCAGGTCGCCCTCGCCGGTCTTCAGCGTCAGCGTGCCCTTGCCGGCGTCGATTTTTTCGACCGTGCCGGTCATTTTGTGCATGCCCATCATTTTGCCCATCATCTGGTGATCGCCCATCTTGTCCATGCCCATGTCGGACTTGCCGTAATCCGCGGCTTGCGCCGAAACGGCGAAATTGGCGACGAACGCGCTACTGGCCAGCAACAGCAGAAGTTTCTTCATGATCAAAGCTCCTTACGCAAAAGACAAACCACCCGCGGCAGGAAGCCGCAAACGGCTTGCCGGCCTCAAAAAGGGGGCCGGTAAGCCAGGTAGTTCGTGGATTCAAAAGCCCCCTTGCGGGGGTTGAGATTGCAGTATAGGAAATAAAAATGAAATTGCTGCCTGGCCTTGCGCCTATACCGGGGGGAGTTCCGCCCATTCCTCGTCGCTGTAGAGCCGGGAGCGGGTGAGAAAACGCAGCCCTTCCGGGCCTTCCAGGGAAAACATGCCGCCGCGGCCTTCGACCACGTCGATGATGAGCTGGGTATGCTCCCAGTAGGCGAACTGGGACCGGCTCATGTAGAACGGGCAGCCGCCGATTTCGCCGAGCAGCACGTCGGCGTCTCCGGTGATGAATTCGGACCGCGGATAGCACATCGGCGCGCTGCCATCGCAGCAGCCGCCGGACTGGTGGAACAAGAGGGCGCCGTGCCTGGCCTTGAGGCGCTCGATCAAAGCCAGCGCGGCATCGGTGGCGAGAACGCGGGCAACCATGGTTTATCTCCGATTGATGTAAATCGTCCTGAAAAATTGTAGGTGCGAATTCATTCGCACAATCGACGCGCTTTGTGCGAATGAATTCGCACCTACAAAAAAGGCGGCAAGCGCTAGCCTGCCGCCTTGTCCGACAGGCCAGGTTAGAAGAACCCCAACGCGTTCGGGCTATAGCTCACCAGCAAATTCTTGGTCTGCTGGTAGTGGTCGAGCATCATCTTGTGGGTTTCGCGCCCGATGCCGGACTGCTTGTAGCCGCCGAATGCGGCGTGGGCGGGGTAGGCGTGGTAGCAGTTGGTCCACACCCGGCCGGCCTGGATGCCGCGGCCCATGCGGTAGGCGGTGGCCATGTCGCGGCTCCACACGCCGGCGCCCAGGCCGTAGAGCGTTTCGTTGGCCTGATGCAGGGCGTCCGCCTCGTCCTTGAAGGTGGCCACCGACACTACCGGGCCGAAGATCTCCTCCTGGAAAATGCGCATCTTGTTGTTGCCCTCGAACACTGTCGGCTGGACGTAATAGCCTTTCTCCAGGTCGCCGGACAGGCTGGCCCGCTCGCCGCCGGTGAGCAGCTTCGCGCCTTCCTGCTTGCCGATGTCGATGTAGGACAGGATCTTCTCCACCTGCTCCATCGAGGCCTGCGCGCCGATCATGGTTTCGGTGTCGAGCGGATTGCCTTGCTTGATCGCCCTCACCCGCGCCACGGCGCGCTCCATGAAGCGGTCATAGATGGATTCGTGGATCAGGGCGCGCGACGGGCAGGTGCAGACTTCGCCCTGGTTGAAGGCGAACAGCACGAAGCCCTCGACCGCCTTGTCGAAAAAGGCGTCGTCCTCGGCGCACACGTCGGGGAAGAAGATGTTGGGCGACTTGCCGCCCAGTTCCAGGGTCACCGGAATTAGGTTCTGGCTGGCGTACTGCATGATCAGGCGGCCGGTGGTGGTTTCGCCGGTGAAGGCGATCTTGGCGATGCGGGAGCTCGAAGCCAGCGGCTTGCCTGCCTCCAGGCCGAAGCCGTTGACGATGTTGAGCACGCCGGGCGGCAGCAGGTCGGCGATCAGCTCCACCAGCACCAGCATGCTGACCGGCGTCTGCTCGGCCGGCTTCAGCACCACGCAGTTGCCGGCGGCGAGCGCGGGCGCGACTTTCCAGGCGGCCATCAGGATCGGGAAGTTCCACGGGATGATCTGCCCGACCACGCCGAGCGGCTCGTGGAAATGGTAGGCCACGGTGTCGCCGTCGATTTCGCCGAGCGAACCTTCCTGGGCGCGGATGCAGGCGGCGAAGTAGCGGAAGTGGTCCACCGCCAGCGGGATGTCCGCCGCCAGGGTTTCCCGGATCGGCTTGCCGTTGTCCCAGGTTTCCGCCAGGGCCAGTTTTTCCAGGTTGGCTTCAAGCCGGTCGGCGATTTTGTTGAGGATATTGGCGCGTTCCGCCACCGGGGTGTGGCCCCACTTGTCCTTGGCGGCGTGCGCGGCGTCCAGCGCCAGGTTGACGTCCTCCTCGGTGGAGCGGGCGACTTGGCAGAACGCCTTGCCCGTCGCCGGGGTCACGTTGTCGAAATACTGGCCCTTGACCGGGGCCACCCAGTTGCCGTTGATGAAATTGTCGTACTTGGCCTTGAACTCGATCTTGGCGCCGGCAGTGCCGGGAGCGGCGTACAGCATGGTGTGTCCTCCATTGTTGTGGGTTAATACGCATTTGAGCCACATGTCTGTATCAAGTTCCGTACCAGGTGCCGATGGCCAACAGCAACAGATTGATTGGGTTGTTTATTTGTGGTTTGCGACGCGGCCTGCCGACGGCCGCCGCGAAGTCCTGCAACGTCCCGTTGCGGGACAGGTGTTACGAAACGGGACAGTTGGGCGCGAATTTTCCGCGCAGGTATTGCGCCGGTTTTCGAGGGGCATATACTCAGAATCTGCGAAAAACCCACCGCAAAGGCGCAAAGGGATCGCAAAGAAACGCCATATGAAATCAGAAAGATTTTTCGTAACCACTCAGGTATTGCGACGTTACGGCAGATAGAGCCCCTCGCCCGCGGGCGGGAGAGGGGTTGGGGAGAGGGACTTTGCGCATAGTCAACGCTTGCAGGGGCGCAAACGCCCTCATCCCCGGCCCTTCTCCCGCCTGCGGGAGAAGGGAGCAAAACCGACCTGAGTAGTTACGATTTTTCTTTGCGTCTTTGCGCCTTCGCGGTGGATGTTGAATTTTTCACAAAGATTTTGGTTCGCGCTCAGGAGAAAACATGCAACCGCAATCCCTGCTTCCCGGATCGACCCTGCGCCAGGCGCGCCGCCTGTTCCTGGAACAGGGCGAGCTGCCCGCCGGCCTGATCGACGAGCGGCTGGCGCGCTCCTGGCGCCGCAGCCTGGGCGCCGGACTGTCGCCGGTCGGGCGCGCGCCCGAAGCGCCGCGGCTATCCGCGCCGCAGCTCGGGCACGCGCTGGAGCGCCAGCGCGAGCTGGTCGCCCACGCCCAGCCGGTGATGGAGTACCTGTACGCCCAGGTGCGCGACTCCCAGAGCATGGTCATCCTCGCCGGCGGCCGTGGGCTTCTGGTGAGCGTCATGGGCGACCCCGATTTCCTCTCCAAGGCCGAGCGGGTGGCCCTGGCGCCGGGCGCCTCGTGGCTCGAACAGCATCGCGGCACCAACGCCATCGGCACGTCCCTGGCCGAGGCCGCGCCGGTTGAAATCCACGGCGCCGAACATTTCCTGGAAAGAAACGGCTTTCTCACCTGCGCCGCCGCGCCCATCCTCGATCCGGCCGGCCAATTGCTGGGCGTGCTGGACATCTCCGGCGACCAGCGCAGCCGCCATCCCCATACTTTGGGGCTGGTGCGCACCGCCGCGCAGATGATCGAAAACCGCCTGCTGGTTTCCCGCTATCGGCGCGGCACGCTGCTCCATCTGCATCCCCTGGCCGAGGGCATCGGCACCGTCGCCGCGGGCATCGCCGCCATTACCGAGGACGGCTGGATCGTCGGCGCCAACCGGGCGGCGCTGGCGCTGCTCGGCCTTGCCGCCGCCGATCTGGGCGCCACGCCGGTGAACCGCGTGCTCGACGTGCGGCCGGAGGAGCTGCTCGACTGGGGCCGCAAACGCCCGGCCCAGCCGCGTCTGGCGAACCTGCAACGCGGCGGACGCCTGTTCGTCCAGGTCGAGGCGGAGGCGGCGCCGGTCGGCGCCGCGGTTCCCCCGCCGCCGACCAGGGACGCCCTGTCCGCCCTCGACACCGGCGATCCGCGCCTCAAGGCCGTCATCGACAAGGCGCGGCGGGTGCTGGCAAAACCCATTCCGCTTTTGCTGCACGGCGAATCCGGCGTCGGCAAGGAAGTGTTCGCCCAGGCCATCCACGCCGCCGGCCCGCGCCGCGACAAGCCTTTCGTCGCCGTCGATTGCTCGGCGCTGCCGGGGAACCTGATCGAGGCGGAGCTGTTCGGCTACGCGTCCGGCGCCTTCACCGGCGCGCGCCGGGACGGCAGCCCCGGCCGCATCCGCGAGGCCGACGGTGGCACCCTGCTGCTGGACGAAATCGGCGACATGCCGCTGGAGATGCAATGCCGTTTGCTGCGCGTGCTGCAGGAGCGGACGGTGACGCCGCTGGGCGGCAAGCCGGTGGCGGTGGATTTCGCCCTGATCTGCGCCACCCACCGCAACTTGCGGGTCGAGGTGGAAGCCGGCCGCTTTCGCGCCGATCTCTATTACCGCCTGAACGGCCTCACCCTGATGCTGCCGCCGCTGCGCGAACGCGGCGACCTGGCCGCGTTGATGGCGAAGCTGCTGGAAGAAGCCGCGCCCGGCCGCGATCTGGCGCTCGCCCCCGAAGTGGCCCGCGCGTTCGCCGACTACGCCTGGCCCGGCAACCTGCGCCAGCTCGCCAATGCGCTGCGCACCGCGGGCGCGCTGCTCGACGCGGGGGAGGAATTCATCGACTGGCACCACCTGCCGGACGACCTGGCGGAAGAACTCCAGCGCACCCGCCACCGGCAGCCCTGTCGGCCCGAGGGTGAGCCGCCGGAAAACCTCAAGGCGCTGTCCTACTCCGCCATCGCCCGTGCCCTGGAAGCGGCCATGGGCAACGTTTCTGAGGCGGCGCGCCGGCTCGGCATCAGCCGCAATACCTTGTACCGCAAGCTGAAAAACATTGCGTAGGATGCGGTGAGGTACGAACCGCATCAGTCGCGAACGATGCGGTTCGTGCCTCACCACATCCTACCTGGCTGAGGTCGGTTTTTTCCCCTCCCCCGCTTGTGGGAGAAGGGCTTTCACGCCGCGTATTCGCGAATGCCTGAGTAGTTACTTTTACGGTTTATAATGCCCTCATTCCCTTCCGCTTTCGCACCATGAACAACCAGGACATCCTCGCCCGCAGCCTTCGCGCAGTCTGGCATCCCTGTACCCAGATGAAGCAGCACGAGACTCTGCCGCTGGTGCCGATCGCGCGCGGCGAAGGGGTGTGGCTGGTCGATTTCGACGGCAAGCGCTACCTCGACGCGGTGAGTTCGTGGTGGGTCAACCTGTTCGGCCACTGCAACCCGCGCATCAACGCGGCGCTCAAGGATCAGCTCGACCGGCTGGAGCACGTGATCCTCGCCGGCTTCACACACCAGCCGGTGGTGGAGCTGTCGGAGCGGCTGTCGCGCCTGTCCGGGCTGGGGCACTGCTTTTACGGCTCGGACGGCGCATCCGCCACGGAAATCGCTCTGAAGATGAGCTTTCATTACTGGCGCAATGCCGGCCGCCCGCAGAAGACCCGCTTCGTCAGCCTGCAAAATGGCTACCACGGCGAAACCGTGGGCGCGCTGTCGGTCACCGACGTCGCCTTGTTCAAGGACACCTACGCCCCGTTGCTGCGCCCCAGCGCGCAAGTGCCGTCGCCCGATTGGCGGCTGGCCGAAGCCGGCGAATCGGCGCGGGATTACGCGCTGCGCTGCGCCGTCGCGCTGCGCGCGCACCTGGAGCGGCATCACGCGGAAACCGCCGCGCTGATCGTCGAACCGCTGGTGCAGGGCGCGGCGGGAATGGGCATGTACGACCCCGAATACCTGCGCCAGGCGCGGGCGCTGTGCGACGAATTCGAGGTGCACCTGATCGCCGACGAGATCGCCGTGGGATTCGGGCGGACGGGGACGATGTTTGCGTGGGAGCAGGCGTTTGCCGCGCCCTCTCCCCAACCCCTCTCCCACAAGTGGGAGAGGGGCTATCACTCCCCTCTCCCACTTGTGGGAGAGGGGCAGGGGGAGAGGGTAAGGGAGAGGGCAATCACCCCCGATTTCCTCTGCCTGTCCAAAGGCATCACCGGCGGCTACCTGCCGTTGTCGGCGGTGCTGACCACCGAGCCGGTTTACCGGGCTTTCTACCACGACGAAACCGCGCGCGGCTTTCTCCATTCCCATTCCTACACCGGCAACGCGCTGGCCTGCCGCGCGGCGCTGGCGACGCTGGATATTTTCGAACAGGATGGCGTGATCGAGGCCAACCGCGCCAAAACGGCGTTTTTCAACCAGGCCGCGGCGCCGCTGGAGGCACACCCGCGCGTGAAAAATTTCCGCAACCGGGGCATGATCTGGGCGTTCGAGGTGGCGGACGCCGCGCCCGGCTTCGCCCGCCAGTTCTTCGAGGCCGGCTTGCAGCGCGGGCTGCTGCTGCGCCCGATCGGCAACACGGTGTATTTCATGCCGCCCTACGTGATCGGCGAGGAGGAATTCCGGATGCTGGTTTCCGGTACGCTGGAAATACTCGAAAACATGTAACTCTCAGGTATTCGCGAATATGTGGTGTGAGCCCCTCTCCCGCAGGCGGGAGAGGGGTTGGGGTGAGGGACTTTGCGCTTGACAACGCTTGCTGGAATGCAAACACCCTCATCCCCGGCCCTTCTCCCGCCTGCGGGAGAAGGGAGAAAAAACCGACCTGAGTAGTTACGAAAAACTTGCAAAGGCAAAACCTTGATAGCCACAGAGATCACAGAGACTACAGAGAAAAACTGGAGAGCACATGGTTTCTCTGTGTTTTCCGTGATCTCTGTGGCAAGATTTTTTCTGTTGTTCTTCCTCGTCGCAACGGCCCACGCCGCGCCCTTGCCCGCATCCGTCGCCAAGGCCCTGCGCGAAGCCGGCATTCCGCCGGCCGGCGTCGGCGTGTTGGTGCAGGACGTGGCCATGAAAAAGCCGTTGATCGCGCACCGGGCCGACCAGCCGATGAGTCCGGCTTCGACCATGAAGCTGGTCACCACCTATGCCGGGCTGGAACTGCTTGGCCCGGCCTACACCTGGAAAACCGAGGTGCTGACCGACGGCGCGCTGGCCGGCGACGTGCTGGCCGGCGATCTGGTGATCAAGGGCTATGGCGACCCCGCGCTGACCATGGAGGGCTTCTGGAGTTTGCTGCACGACGTGCGCCGGCTGGGCATCCGCGAAATACGCGGCGATATCGTGCTCGACAACAGTTTTTTCCCGGCCGCGGGCGGCGATCCCGGCGCGTTCGACCACGAGCCGAACCGCCCCTACAACGTGCTGCCCGACGCGCTGCTGGTCAATTTCAAGGCGGTGCGCTTTCGCCTGGTGCCGGAGGCCGACGGCGTCCGCGTCATCGCCGATCCCGCTCCCGCCCGGCTGCATCTCGTCAACCAGTTGCAAGCGCCGGACGAGCCCTGCGGCGACTGGCGCGAGGCCGTGACCACGGCCATAGGCACGGATGGCGGCGAGGCGGTCACGGTAACGGTGAGCGGGACCTACCCGCGCGCCTGCGGGGAAAATTCGCTGTATCTCGGCTTGTTCGACAACACCGGCCAGGTCGATGCGCTGTTCCGCCAGCTGTGGCAGGAACTCGGCGGCACGTTCCAGGGTGCGGTGCGCGCGGGCGGCGCGCCGGCCGACGCGAGACTGCTGGCGAGCCGCGAATCCCGTGCGCTGGCGGACGTGGTGCGCGACATCAACAAGTTCAGCAACAACGTGATGGCGCGCCAGCTTCTTTTGACCATCGGCCGCGAAGCCGGCGGCGACGGCTCGGTCGAGGGCGCCGGCCAGGCCGTTGCCCGCGCGCTTGCGCAACACGACCTGGTGTTTCCGGAACTCGCCATCGAGAACGGCTCCGGCCTGTCGCGCAGCGAGCGCATCACGCCGGCCCATCTGGGCGGGCTGCTGCTCGCCGCCTATAAAAGCCCGCTGATGGCGGAATTCGTCTCCTCCCTGCCGCTAGCGGCGGTGGACGGCACCATGAGAAAAAGGCTGCGCGACAGCGGCGCGGCCGGACGTGCCCATATCAAGACCGGTACGCTGCAAGGCGCGAAGGCGATCGCGGGCTACGTGCAGGATGCCAAAGGGCGCATCATGGTGGTGGTGTGCATCGTCAACCACGCCAACGCCGGCGCCGGCCAGGCCGCCCAGGATGCTTTGCTGGACTGGGTTTACCATCGATAAGGCATGAACATGGAACCAAAAAACAGCCACCCCTTATTCGGCAATCGCGTGACGGTGTTTCTCGCCTCCGTCGTCTGGACGGTGGTGGTCGTGGTTTCGCTCTGGTCGCAGCGCGGCCAGCTCGACCACACGGCGGGGGCCATGGCGAAAATCGACGCGATCACCAACCTGAAGAAGGACATGGCGATCCGCCAGTGGGCATCTTCCGTCGGCGGGGTTTTCGTCAATGCGGACAAGGCGCCCAAGCTGGAAACCCTGGAAGAGCAGGAACGCCTGGTCGGCGTGAAGGCGAACGGCGAGCCCTTCAAGCTGGTGACGCTCACGCCCATCCATATCCTCGAGGCGGTCCAGCAGGTCAGCAACAAGGAATACGGCATCAAGGAGCGGCTGACCTCGCAGCAGCTGCGCAACCGCAACAATGCTCCCGACGACTGGGAGGAGAAGGCGCTCAAAGCGCTCCAGGGCGGCGCCGAGATGGCCACCGAGGCGACCACCAAGAAAGGCAGCCACGGCCTGATGCGGGTGATGATCCCGATGCGCATGGAGGATGAATGCATCGAGTGCCATCGCGACACCCTGGTGCCGGTGGGCGGTCTACGCGGCGGGGCGACGATCTCGGTCGATCTCAACACCTACCGCACTGCCCAGGAGCCCGCTTGGCGGTCGATCCAGTACTGGCACCTGAGCATCTGGCTGCTCGGCCTCACCGCCATCTCCACGTTCGGCTATTTTGCCCGCCGCCATGCCCGCGAGCAGGATCGCCAGAGCGAGGAACGCCGCGAGAACGAACTGGCTTTTTCCGCCATGGCGGAAGGGGCTGTCATCACCGATGCCGACGGCACCATCCTGTGGGTCAACGACGCTTTCTGCACCATCTACGGCTACGCGCCGGAGGAAGTGATCGGCAAGAACCCGCGCATTCTCAAGTCCGGCCGCCATGACGCCGCGGTGTACGCCAACCTGTGGCAGCAGTTGAAATCCGTCGGACGTTGGCGCGGAGAGCTGTGGAACAAGCGCAAGTCGGGCGAAATCTTCCCCGAGGAAATCTCGATCCAGGCCCTGCGCGGCCACGATGGGCGGATTCGCCGCTACATCTCGATCTTTTCCGACATCACCGAGCGTAAAGAGGCCGAGGAAAAGCTGAAGGAATCCTGGCGGCAGCTGCAGGAACTCACCGAGTTCCTGCAAACCGTGCGCGAGGAGGAGCGCACCCGCATCGCCCGCGAAATCCACGACGAACTGGGGCAGACCCTGACCGCCCTGCGCATCGACCTGGCCTGGCTGCGCGCCCAGTGCGGTAGCGACGACCCGCGCGTGGCCGACAAGCTGGCGTCCGGGTTCCAGCTGGTGGTGAAGACGCTGGATTCGGTGCGCCGCATTTCCGAGGATCTGCGGCCGGGCATGCTGGACACGCTCGGCTTGGCGGCGGCGATCCAGCACCACGCGGCGAAGTTTACCGAACACACCGGCATCCCTTGCCGCCTGTCGATGAACCGCGAGGAATTCGAGGTCGGCGACAAGGTCGCGACGGCGGTGTTCCGCATCGTGCAGGAAGCGCTCACCAACGTCGCGCGCCACGCCGGCGCTCGCAGCGTGACGGTGGAAGTCAGGGAGGTGGACGATGCCATCGAAGTGGCGGTGCAGGACGACGGCTGCGGGTTCGGCCCCGCCCCGGCCGGCGCCAAGAAGACCTTTGGGTTGCTCGGCATGCAGGAACGGGTCAAGATGCTGGGCGGGCGGTTCGAGATCGACAGCGAGCCGGGCCAGGGGACCCGCATCGGCGCCTGGCTGCCCAAGAACGACAAGGTGAACAGACAATGACCATCAGGATATTGATCGTTGACGACCACGCGCTGCTGCGCGAAGGGGTGAAGCACATCCTGTCCGAATGTTCCGACATCGTGGTGGCGGGCGAGGCGGACAACGGCCTCGACGCCCTCGCCAAGGTGCGCGGCGAAAACTGGGACGCGATGGTGCTGGACATGTCCATGCCCGGCAAGAGCGGCATCGAACTGATCAAGCAGATCAAGACCGAAAAACCGAAGCTGCCGATCCTGGTGCTCAGCATGCACAAGGAAGACCTCTACGCCGTGCGCACCCTCAAGGCGGGCGCCTCGGGCTACCTGTGCAAGGACAGCGCCGAGTCTCAGCTGGTGCAGGCGATCCGCAAGGTGGCGCAGGGCGGCCTGTTCATGAGCGCCGCCGTGGCGGAGAGCCTGGCGGCGGAGATGCTCGGCGGCGCATCCGACGCGCCGTCCCATGCGCTGCTGTCCGACCGGGAATACCAGGTGTTCCAGCAAATCGCCTACGGCAAGGGCCTCTCCGACATCGCCCACGAGCTCAACCTGAGCGTGAAGACCGTCAGCACGCACAAGACCCGTCTGATGCAGAAAATGAATTTCGCCAACGTCGCCGAGCTGATCCGCTACGCCATCACGCATGGCCTCATCGCGGAAGGGACCGGTTTGCCGGAGTGAAGACGCATTGGCACCGCGTTCCCCTCTCCCCTAACGGTTATGGCGAATTACCCCCGAATTGTGGGTACGGCTTCAGCCGTACAGTCAGGCTGAAGCCTGACCCACAGATCGAGGCCTCGCTTCGGCGAGTTTCATGCTAAGACAAACTCCATGTAGGAATTTTCCTACCCCGCCCTGGTTTGCGGCCGGTTTTTCCTACAGGCAAATTCAGCATCCGCCGATATTTATTCCCGCGTGGAAAGCGCAAGATGGCAGCCATCGAAACGGCTTCGTACGCTTCAACCTACCAGGGGATCAGTCATGTCACTACCGAATCAGTATCTGGAAGAAATGCGGCAGATCTATTTGTTCGAGCGCCTCGACGATGCGCAATTCGGGCAGGCGATGGACCACGCCCGGATGATCCAGCTGACGGCCGGCGATATGCTGTTCGCGGAAGGCGACCCCTGCCACCATTTTTTCGTCGTGATCCGCGGCATGGTGAAGCTGTTCAAAAGCTCAGCTGACGGCTCGGAAAAAATCCTCGAACTGATTCCGCCCAAACAGCTGTTCGGCGAGGAGGCCATGTTCCTCGGCCAGCATTCCGCCTACGCCGAAGCGCTCGAACCGACCCAGCTCATCGCCTTCGATTGCCATTACTTCGCCGGACTGCTGCGCGAAAACGCGGAGCTGTGCTTGCGCATGATGACCTTGATGAGCCACCGCTCGAAAAGCCTGCTCGACGAAATCGGCAACCTTACCCTCCAAAGCGGCATCCAGCGTGTCGTCCAGTATCTGATGGAAGCGGGCAACTACAGCGGCATCGCCTGCACCGTCCGCCTCAACCTGCCCAAGAACGTCATCGCCTCGCGCCTCGGCGTGAAGCCGGAGACCTTCTCGCGCATCATCGCCAAGCTGCGCAACGAGGGCATGATCGACTGCACCAAGGACACCATCAGGCTGAAAAACGTGGATTCCCTGCGCCAGGTCGCCGACGGCATGCTCTGGCTGAAGGTGGCGTGAGTTTTTGAGTGATCAGTTGTCAGTGCAAGCGGCGCCACGCCGTTTTTACTGATTGCTGATTACTGACTTGATAGTGAGCTCGGCCTTCGCTTCGACCAGCACTTTCTGCAAGCCCATCCGGGTATTGACGTTAAGGATGACCGGGCCGTTGATGTTCGCGCTGACATTGGCGCCGCCGGCGTCGCCCGCGGGGGTGTAGACGATCAGCATCACCGCCATGTCCTCTGCATCGCCCGATTTCAGCAACGCGACTTCCTCGTCGGACAGGGTGATTTCGTAGTTCAGCCCGAAGCGCGCCGGATCGACCACCGAGAACGCCACGTCCGGGTTGTCGAGGGATTGCAGCCAATGCACCGCCGGCTGAGCCGAGTCCTCGTGGAATAGTTTGAAACGGGTGCAGTCCTCTAATCCCGGCATGCCCCGAGGGAAAGTCAGGACGCTGTCCGGGTCGATTTCCTGTGTGCCGAAGCGGGTGGAATGAATTTTCATGGAAGCTCCAGGTGCAGAGTTAAAAAAATGATTGGCCGCGAAAAGGCGCAAAAATGAGATCTCGACATTTGTTCTACCCGTAATAACCCGGTATCGCCAGATTGCCTTTTTCCTGTTTTATTTGTGTGCTTTTTGCGCCTTTTCGCGGCTAATGCCTGGTTGTTTTGTTTGTTTTGCCCCGTGTTCGCCCTGGCGGCCGGCTTAGTCGCCGCTGCTCAATTCCAGGTGCAGGCGGGCGAGCTTGGCCTTGATGCGCTGCGAATACTTGAAATGGTCGCCGAGGTGCAGGGCCTGGATGGCGCCGTCCCGGTCGCCCGCGTCGGCTTGGCACATGATGCCGGCAGAGCATTTGTGGAATGCGGTGTGGATTTCCTTGACTTCCTGGAACAGCGGGTTGGTGCCGTATTTCTCGCCGCCCACGCCGTAAATCCACTTGCCCAGCAGACATTTATTGTCCATGCCGACGACGGCCTGGTCGAGTTTTTCCGCGCTGGTGCCGTCGATATATTCTTCCAGCCGTACCTTCCAGCGAATGTGGGCCTCGATGGCGGCCATGAAGTCCACCCCCGCATCGCCGATCGGGACTTCAGCCGGAGCGGCCGTCTGCACAGTTTTCGGTGCGGCTTTCTTGAAAAAATCGAACAATCCCATGTTGCCTCCAATTATATGATTTATCGGGGATAACCTGTCCCGGTGCTGCCAGGTGCAGAATAGGCTTTTGCCCGCAAGCCGTCAATCCGCGCTACAAGCCCAGTTCTGCCCACATCTCGTCCACCCTGCGCTTGATGGCGGCATCCATCGCGATCGGCCGCCCCCACTCGCGCGTGGTTTCGCCCGGCCATTTGTTGGTGGCGTCCATGCCCATCTTCGAGCCCAGGCCGGAAACCGGGCTGGCGAAATCAAGGTAGTCGATCGGCGTGTTCTCCACCAGCAGCGTGTCGCGCGCCGGGTCCATGCGGGTGGTCATCGCCCACACCACTTCCTTCCAGTCGCGGATATCGACGTCGTCATCGGTGACGACGATGAACTTGGTGTACATGAACTGGCGCAGGAACGACCAGATCCCGAACATCACGCGCTTGGCGTGGCCGGCGTACTGCTTTTTGATGCTGACCACGGCGAGGCGGTAGGAGCAGCCTTCCGGCGGCAGGTAGAAATCGGTGATCTCGGGAAACTGTTTCTGCAGCAGCGGCACGAACACTTCGTTCAGTGCCACGCCGAGAATCGCCGGCTCGTCCGGCGGCTTGCCGGTATAGGTGCTGTGGTAGATCGGATTTTTGCGCATCGTGATGCGCTCGATGGTAAACACCGGGAACTCGGCCTGCTCGTTGTAGTAGCCGGTGTGGTCGCCATAGGGGCCTTCCAGCGCGGTCTCGCCGGGGTGGATCGCGCCTTCCAGCACGATCTCGGCGGAGGCCGGCACTTGCAGGTCGGAGCCCAGCGCCTTCGCCACTTCGGTTTTCGAGCCGCGCAGCAGGCCGGCGAACTGGTATTCGGAGAGCGAATCCGGCACCGGCGTCACCGCGCCGAGGATGGTGGCTGGGTCGGCGCCGAGCGCCACGGCCACGGGAAACGGCTGGCCCGGATTTGCCTGCTGGAAATCGCGGAAATCCAGCGCGCCGCCGCGGTGGGCGAGCCAGCGCATGATCACTTTGTTGCGGCCGATCACCTGCTGGCGGTAGATGCCGAGGTTTTGCCGCTTCTTCAACGGCCCGCGCGTGATGGTCAGGCCCCAGGTAATGAGCGGCGCCACGTCGCCCGGCCAGCAGGTCTGGATCGGCAGCCGGGCGAGATCGACGTCCGCGCCTTCCCACACGACTTCCTGGCACGGCGCGGAAGAAAGCTCCTTCGGCGCCATGTTGAGCACCTGCTTGAACAGGGGGAATTTGTCCCAGGCGTCCTTCAAGCCTTTCGGGGGCTCCGGCTCCTTGAGAAACGCCAGCAGTTTGCCCACCTCGCGCAGGGCCTCGACGCTGTCCTCGCCCATGCCCATGGCGACGCGGCGGGGCGTGCCGAACAGGTTGGCGAGCACCGGAATGCCGTGGCCTTTCGGGTTCTCGAACAGCACCGCCGGCCCGCCCGCCCGCAGCACGCGGTCGCAGATTTCGGTCATTTCCAGGTGCGGATCAACCGCGGCGGCGATGTGCTTGAGCTCGCCCCGTTTTTCCAGTTGCGTAATGAAGTCGCGGAGGTCGTGGTATTTCATTGCGGGTTCCGTTCGATAAATTCCTGCATCGACAGGGTCAAGTCGGGTGCCGCCTGACGCAGCTTGCGGTCTTCGGTAACCAGCGGCAGTCCCAAGGTTTGCGCCAGCGCGAGATACTGCGCGTCATAGGCGCTGGCGCCGCGCTCGCCGGCCAGTTTGAGCGCGAGCAGCATGTCCGGCTGGCGGATGGATTCGGCAAAAAGCGCGTTGGCGCTTTGCCAAGCGAGTGCCAAGCGCTCCGCCGGGACACGATCGAAGCGCAGATAATTGGCGAGGACGTTGAGGAATTCGTGCCGCCACAGTTCCGGCATGACCCACTCCGGGGCGCTGCGGAAAACGGCTTGGGCGGTTTCAGTGCGATCCAGCTTCAGGATCAGTTGCGCAACCAGATTGACATCGGCAACGATCATCCTGGAACCCTGGCATTCGCGAATTCGTGGCGTGAGCCCCTCGCCCGCAGGCGGGAGAGGGGTTGGGGTGAGGGACTTTGCGCTTGGGCAACGCTTGCCGTGATGCAAACACCCTCATCCCCGGCCCTTCTCCCGCCTGCGTGAGAAGGGAGGGTCGCAAGATGCGGCGCTTCTGTAACCAGAATCATTCCCGGCCTTCGCGCGCGGCTCGGTAAACCCACTCGCTGTCGTGAGACACGCCCAGATCGATCGGTTCGGGCGGCGTTGGGCCGGGCTTCGCGCCGCTTCCTCGTAGCGCCTGTTCCAGCAGCATCAGCGCCTGCCGCGTCATGGAACGATGGTTGCGAGCAGCCTCCAGTTTGAGGCGGGCATGAAGTTCCGGTGGAAAGTCTTTGATCAGGAGTCCTGGCATGGCAGCCTCCAAAAAGTAGCGATTCGATAGCGAAACGATAGCAGATGGAAGTGGCGTCGGCAAGCAGGGGGAGAGGCTGTGAAAAATTCAAAATCCACCGCAAAGGCGCGAAGACGCAAAGGAAATCGTTTTGATTTTACATGGGTTTTCTTTGCGATCCCTTTGCGTCTTTGCGCCTTCGCGGTGGGGGTATTGTTTTTTTGGGCTCTGAGGAGACCCGTGCACCGCTGTTTGGTTACCGGGCGATCAGGTAATTCAACGCCACCCCGGCGAACACCGCCGCGCCGAGCCAGTTGTTATGCAGAAACGCCTTGAAGCAAGGCATGCGCTCGCGTCGCCGGATCAGCGTGTAGTGATAGGCGGCGATGCCCGCCGCAATCGCCAGCCCGGCGTAATACGGCCAGCCCAGCGCGAGTTTCGCGCCGATGCCGGCGAGGATGGCCAGCGTCGCGGCGTAGCACAGCATCACCGCGAGCACGTCGTATCTGCCGAAGGTGATGGCCGAAGTCCGGATGCCGATCTTGAGGTCGTCGTCGCGGTCCACCATGGCGTATTCGGTGTCGTAGGCCACCGCCCAGCAGACGTTGGCGGCCAGCATTGCCCACGCCACGCCGGGCACGGCGCCGGTCTGCGCGGCGAAACCCATCGGGATGCCGAAGCCGAAGGCGATGCCGAGGTAGGCCTGCGGGATGGCGAAGAAGCGCTTGGTGAAGGGATAGCTGGCGGCGAGGAACAGTGCGGCGAAGGAGAGCTGGATGGTCAGCCTGTTGAGCTTCAGGATCATCAGGAAGGCCGCCAGCGACAGCGCCGCGAACAGCGCCAGCGCTTCCTTCCGGCTCACCAGCCCGGCGGCGAGCGGGCGGTTCCTGGTGCGCTCGACGTGCGGATCGAAATCGCGGTCGGCGTAGTCGTTGATGACGCAGCCGGCGGAGCGCATCAGCACGGTGCCGAGCACGAAAATCCAGACGATGATCCAGTTGGGATGGCCGTGCGCGGAAATCCACAGCGCCCACAGCGTCGGCCACAGCAGCAGCAGGATGCCGATCGGCTTGTCGAGCCGCATCAGGCGCTCGTATTGGGTCAGCCGGTCGGCCAGCGTCATGGCGCGAGCCCCAGGATGCCGGGCAGGAAAACTTCGGTGACCAGGATCGGCCGGCCCAGCAGGGTGAATACCGAACGCCGCGCCCACAGATGAGTGGGCGGCTCCGGCAGTACGGCGCAGGCGGCCTGGTAAAGCGCGTTGCGCCGGTTGAGCTTTTTGAAATGCAATGGCGTGCGCCGCACTTTCGGGTTGGAGAACAAGGCCGCGCCCAGCGGCTTGTCGCCGAGCCGGCCCAGACCTTGCCAGGAGCCGCCCAGGCTGGCGGCGGGCAACACGCTGTGGGCGAACACCAGCGGCGTTTCGCCGCAATACAGGAACACGTCGCGCAGCAAGGCCCGATCATGTGCGCCCAATCCCACCGCATGCCGCTCCGACGGCATCGCCATGCCGCGGCTCTGGCGCACCCGGCGCACGCTGAACGCAGCGCAGCGCGCCTGGATGCGCCAAGTGAGCGAGCCCCGGTCGAGCAGCCAGGGGCGGAAGCGGCCTTGCGATTCGGTCAGCCTCGGCGGCCAGCGCAGGGTAATGGAATCGGACTTCATCGAGTTAAGCGGCAAATAGCGGGATTATGCCCTTAACCGGGGAAATCTGAAAACCGGAGCAGCATGCGTAGGAGCGGCCTCCCGGCCGCGATTTTCGAAATCGCGGCCGGGAGGCCGCTCCTACGCCGATATTGCTAAATCAAATACCCTTCCGCAATGCGCCGGTAAACCAGGCAGTTCAGCCACAGCTGCTCCTTGGGCGGAATGTCGTGGAACTCGACGCCATATTCCAGCATTTCCGGCCAGCCGCCCGCCTCCTTGGCGAAGCGCACGCGCTGAATCACCGAATCCAGGATCAACCGGGTTTCCTGGCCGTCAACGGCCGCCCGGAAGGTCAGGCGCAGCGGCTCGCCCTTGACGCCGACGGAGCGCGGCACCGCCACCTTGGCGCCGTCCAGGCTGAGGTTGACCACCTGGCCCATTTCCATGTTGCCCTGCGCGTCGATCACCGACGCCGCTAGGTTCATCCGCGCCCAGGGTGACTGGCGCAGGCGCTGGATTCGGCCCCTGGCGGGATATTCCAGGTGCAGGTAGTGCGTCGGGCTCACGCAGACGCGCAGGATCGACGACTGGAAAACCAGGATGTTGCTGCCGGTCAGCATGCGCACTTCCACCCGCTCGCCGTCCACCATGACCACCCGCTGGCCGCCCGCGACCGGGACCGTCACCAGGATGCTCTGGCCCTTGATGTAGCCGATCAGCCGGGCGTAGTAATGCGTCTGGACATCCCGCCCCAGCACCCGGAATTGCACCCGCTCCCACACCTGCGGCTTGACCCCTTGGGGCGGAAACAATTCCTCCGGCGGACTTTCGTCTATTTCGTCTTTGGCGGTCGCCGCCGGCGGCAGCGCATCCACATCCCGGAACAGCCCGTTCGCCGCCAGGCTGTCCAGCTGGCGCCGGCTATAGACAGTCGCGCCGCGCGCCAGCACGGTGTAGCCGTTCCGGTCGTAAAGCGACCAGGGCAGCGGCCTGCCGACAGGGATACTCGCGAGCGCCACCGGCTTCAGGTTCATGATGGGCGGAAAAAAGGAAGGACGACTCTGAAAGCATAGCAGCCGGTTTCGGGGTCATTGAACTGGGTGTGGGTGCGAATTCATTCGCACGCTAGCCCTTGGAATGCATGAACGAATTCACACCGCCCAGGCGGGCCGAAGCGCAGGTTAGGCTGCGATTTCGAGATATTCGACGATACTCGTGGGTTGGGGTACGGGCAAGTTATCCTCCATAAGTCCCTCGATGTGGAACTCGATGGCTTCACGAATTTCACGCTCAGTTTCTTCGACGGTGTGGCCAGTAGCAACACAACCCGGCAGATCGGGAACGTAGGCGGAGTAGTTGTTTTCCGCTTTTTCGAGGACGACTGCGTAGCGCATGGGTTACTCCTTTAGTTTGGCTTGTTTGAGTATGCTATTCAGAGTGCCTGGCGCCAAATCGTCGCTTGTTTTTCCAGGCACAGTGACGCGGCCACTCTTGACGGGATGCTTGAATTGGCGATGACTGCCTCGTGTCGCGGCAAGATACCACCCATCCGCTTTTCGCATCGCCAAAATTTCATTTACTTTCATGCGGCAAGAATAGCAGATTGCATTAATACTGCAAAAAAGCCCAACCAAGCCGCATAAATTTCCGCCCCGCGGAACGGAACTTACACCCCATCTCGGCAGTCTTCGATGGTATCGTACGCGGAATGCTGTCGCTCAATACAAACCGTTCATCCAATGGCAAAGAAATTTCCGATCAAACCCGCACACCCGGAGCGCATCTGCTGGGGATGCGATAAATATTGCCCAGTCGATTCCATGAAATGCGGGAACGGCTCGGACCGCACCCAGCATCCGATGGAACTGTTTGGCGAGGATTGGGCCGATTTTGCCCTGGAGGAACTGGAGCCGGATGAGAATAAAGACGAGGCGGCCAGCATTGCAGGGCGGATTTACCCTAAAGGGCACAAGAGCGCAGCGTAATCCGCTGAATGTTTGACTGGCCGATCGTCCCACACCCGGCGATGCGCTTCGCTTATTGACGCCCTACCGCGGTGCCATCGCGCGCTCCGCACGTCACGCGGCGGAATACACGCGTCGAAGGTGCAACCTCAACCGCGGCGCGCCGCCTCGATTGTCGCGATGTCGATCTTTTTCATCTCCATCATCGCATCGAACGCGCGCTTGGCGGCAGCCGGATCGGGATCGGTGACCGCTTGCGTCAGGGCGATCGGCGTAATCTGCCAAGACAATCCCCATTTGTCCTTGCACCAGCCGCACGCGCTCTCCTGGCCGCCGTTGCCGACGATGGCGTTCCAGTAACGATCCGTTTCGGCCTGGTCCGCGGTCGCGACCTGAAAGGAGAATGCTTCGTTGTGCGTGAACGCGGGTCCGCCGTTGAGCCCGATGCAGGGAATGCCCATCACGGTAAAGTTGACCGTCAACACATCCCCCTTCTTTCCGGACGGAAAGTCTCCCGGCGAGCGAAACACCTCGCCGACGGACGAATCGGGAAAGGTCTCGGCGTAAAACCGCGCCGCTCCCTCGACGTCGCGATCGTACCAAAGGCAAATCGTGTTTTTTGCAGGCATTATCATGTCGCTTCTCCATGTGCTGCTGAACATTGTGGCCAATCGGGAAAAGGCATTGGCTGGCCTTTCGCGCCAATGTGGTGAGAATCCCTACCATTCCGGCGTTGCCTTACTCTGCTTAGTATAGGCGGGGATGACGTGAAGGTTACGGGCGCTGCTTTTTGGCGAAGCGTCCGGTGGAAATGAAAAAGGTAGAGTGAAGAAGAAAAAGGGGCCAAGATGCGCGATCTGTGGGTCAGGCTTTAGCCTGACCAAGAAAGCGGGGTCAGCGAAAGCGGGGTCAGTTCTGCGAAAGCAATAACAAGAAAGCGCAAGAAAGCGGGGTCCAAGAAAGCGGGGTCAGTTCTAGAAAGCGCTAGAAAGCGGGGTCACTAGAAAGTAGAAAGCGGGGTCAGTTCTAACATTCCAACAAATGTATGAATGTTAGAACTGACCCCACGCTTCCCTGCTTGCGCTCGACCCCACGCTTGCGCTTGCGTGATCAGCCGCGAACGTTCATGAGCGCACAGGAGAAGCAGAGAGCTTCACGCCGAGCGCGTGAAGTAGCTTAAGCATCGTGTCATAACGAGGTTTGGCGCCTGGCGTAAGCGCTTTGTAGAGGCTCTCTCTTCCGAGGCCTGCGTCTTTGGCAAGCTGTGCCATACCTCTAGCGCGAGCGACATCGCGGACGGCTGTTAGAAATACATCGGGATTAGGATCTTCAAGAGCGGCGGTCAAGTACTCCGCAATCGTTTCCTCATCGTCGAGGTAATCAGCAGCATCGAATGGGGCAAATTTGGCCATGGTCTACTCCTTTTCCAGAGCCCGCGCCATTTCAATAGCGCGTTTGATGTCGCGCTTCTGCGAAGACTTGTCGCCACCGAGCAGAAGCAGATAGATAACCTCGCCACGGCGGGTGAAATAAAGCCGATAGCCAGGACCGAAATGGATGCGCATTTCGGACACGCCTTCGCCGACGGGCTCGCAGTCTCCGAAGTTACCGTGCTCCGCAGAGCGGATGCGGTGAGCGATGTGAGCGCGGGCCAGCTTGTCCTTCAATGTGGAAAGCCAAGCGTCAAACACTTCCGAGCGGTGAAAGATGTTCATGCCGGATAGCGTATCCGAATGGATACGACCACGCAACCACTAAAAGGTTCCGGGAATAAATTGGAAGCGAGAAGAAAGCGAGGAAAGGAGAAAGCGGGGTCAGTTCTAACATTCCAACAAATGTATGAATGTTAGTGACCCCACGCTTCCTTCCCTGTAACAGTCTTGCTCATGATGGCAGCTCCGACAACGGCAGCCAAACATCCGGCGCAATGCCTGTTGGTTATTGCGGCCTACGCAAGCTGGAGTTTGTGGCTGTCATGTCAAGATGTGACCCCATTTTTCTGTGCTTCCCATTTTTTCGCCCTGACCCCATTTTTTCGCCCCCGCAACGAATGACCCCGGCGACCCCAACGAAGGGTTAGGGCAGGGCTGCATCTCGGTTAACAATGACGGTTATATGCCCCTTCCTAAGCTGCTTTTGCAGTTCCTTGCGAGTCGCCGCTAGTTCGCTCTTGAGAGAAAGATTGGAAGTCTCCAGCTTAGCAAGTTTCCTCTGAAGCCTGGTCACCTCAGATTTCATTTCCTTCAGTTGTATGGTGAGGAGCTTCGTTGGGTCTTGAGGCATAGAGTCTGGCATCGGGATGTCCCTCTAGAAGTAAGACAAAGGAGTTCGAGGCGTGGGGTCACTTGCCCATGAGGGACAATAGGGGACACAAGGGCAATAGGGCAAGGGCAATAGGGGACAGACCACGATTATTCTCATTCGCAGGCGAAGCGATGGCTTATGCCTAGCGAATTAAACGCCATATCCATTTCCGTGACAAGCAGCATCCGCAGGAAGCCTTAAACCTTCAAAAACTCATCCGCCCGTCCCAGCCACCTCCGCAAATGCCCTTCCGCCACATCCGGCCTATCGGCAATCAGCCGTTCCGCCGCAATCCTGGCCGCCGCCAGCAAATCCTGATCCTGCTCGATGTCGGCGATCTTGAGCAGCGGAACGCCGCTCTGGCGGGCGCCGAGGAATTCTCCCGGCCCGCGCAGCAGCAGGTCCTGGCGGGCGATTTCGAAGCCGTCGCTGTTTTCATAGATGATTTTCAGCCGCGCCCGGGCGGTTTCCGACACTGGAGTCTGGTAGAGCAGGATGCAGGCGCTTTGCGCGGCGCCGCGCCCGACCCGGCCGCGTAGCTGGTGCAGCTGGGAGAGGCCAAAGCGTTCGGCGTGTTCGATCACCATCAGGGAGGCGTTGGGCACGTCCACGCCGACTTCGATCACGGTGGTCGCCACCAGGAGCTGGATTTCCCCGGCCTTGAAGGCGGCCATGGTCGCCGCCTTGTCGCGCGCGTGCAGGCGGCCGTGCACGAGGCCGACCTGGAGTTCGGGGAAGGTGGCGCTCAGGGTTTCGAAGGTTTCCATCGCGGTTTGCAGCTGGAGCTTTTCGGATTCCTCGATCAGCGGGCACACCCAGTAGGCTTGCCGCCCCTTGAGGCAGGCTTCGCGCACCCGCGCGACCACTTCGTCGCGGCGGCTGTCGCCGACCAGCTTGGTGACCACCGGCGTGCGCCCCGGCGGCCGCTCGTCGATCACCGATACGTCGAGGTCGGCGTAGTAGCTCATCGACAGCGTGCGCGGGATGGGCGTCGCGCTCATCATGAGCTGGTGCGGCTCCTGGCCGGTGCCGGCGCCCTTCTGTCGCAACGCTAGCCGCTGGTGCACACCGAAGCGGTGCTGCTCGTCGATGACGGCGAGGCCCAGGTTGTTGAATACCACCTGCTCCTGGAACAGGGCATGGGTGCCGACGGCGAGCTGGGCCGTGCCTTCGGCCGCCGCTTCCAGCGCGGCCTGTTTTTCTTTTTTCGGCAGGCTTGCCGCCAGCCAGACGACATTGAGGCCGAGCGGCGCCAGCCAGGCGGAAAGCTTGATGAAATGCTGTTCGGCGAGGATTTCGGTGGGCGCCATGATGGCCGCCTGAAAGCCGTTTTCGATCGCCTGCAAGGCCGCCAGCGCGGCCACCACGGTCTTGCCGCTGCCGACGTCGCCTTGCAGCAGGCGCTGCATCGGGTGGGGGCGGGCGAGGTCGCCGGCGAGCTCTTTCACCACGCGCTGCTGGGCGCGGGTGAGCGGGAACGGCAGGGATTCGAGCAGCGCGCGGGTGAGCGCGTGCCGCGCGGGCATGGCGGCCGCCGATTGCGCGCGCCGGCGCCGGTAGTGCTGGTGCATGGAAAGCTGCTGCGCCAGGAGCTCGTCGAACTTGAGGCGGCGCCAGGCGGGATGAGTGCGCTCGGCCAGCAGTTCGAGCGGCGCGTCCGGCGGCGGCTGGTGCAGGTAGGCGATGCTCTCGGCAAAGCCGGGCAGGCCGAGCGGCCGGAGCACGTCGTCCGGCAGGGTGTCGGCCAGGTCGCAGGCATCGAGCGCGGCTTGCACCAGCTTTCTCAGGGCGGCCTGCGACAGCCCGGCGGTGGTCGGGTAGACCGGCGTCAGCGCCTCCGCCACTGGCTCTTCCGCGCCGACCATGCGGTATTGCGGGTGCACCATCTCCATGCCGAGAAAGCCGTGGCGCATTTCGCCGAACACGCGCACGCGCTTGCCGGGGGCGAGCTGCTTGATCTGGCTCGGGTAGAAATTGAGAAAACGCAGCGTCATCGCGCCGCTGCCGTCCTCCACCTGGCACACCAGGGTGCGGCGCGGACGGTACTGGACGTTGGCGTGGGTGATCTCGCCCTCGACCAGCACCGCCTGCCCGAGCGGCGCATGGGCGATGGGGTAGAGCCGGGTTTCGTCCTGGTAGCGCAGCGGCAGGTGCAGCAGCAGGTCGTGGGCGGTGTGGAGCCCGAGCTTGGCGAGCTTGGCTTGCATGGCGGGGGGAAAAGATGGGGCGGAAGCCGGTTTCATCCGCCAGATTGTACCCAACTCCGTTCGCTGAGGTTCAAGGCTCGGAGTAGAAATGGAAGGCGTTTTTGCCCGCTTCCTTGGCCCGGTACATGGCGGCATCGGCGCATTTCATCAGCGTATGGCGGTCGGCGCCATCCAGCGTGTGCAGGCTGATGCCGATGCTGGCGGTGACGCGGGTTTCGTTCCCGTCGAGGGAGAAGGGCGCGGACAACGCTTCGACGATGCGCTGCGCGGTGGCTGCGGCGGATGCGCGGTCGGCGCCGGAGATCACGGCGGTGAACTCGTCCCCCCCGAGCCGGGCCAGGGTATCTTCGGCGCGCATGCAGCCATTGATGCGCTTGGACACTTCCTGCAGGAGATGGTCGCCGAGGTCGTGGCCGAAGGTGTCGTTGATGGCCTTGAAATTGTCCAGATCGATGAACATCAGGGCGAAAGGCTCGCGCTGGCGGGAGGCATGGGCAATGGCCTGGTGGATGCGGTCATAGAGCAGGCTGCGGTTGGGCAGCCCGGTGAGGATGTCGTGGGTGGCCATGAATTCGATCCGGCTCTGGGACTCCTTGATGGCGGAAATGTCGCTGAAAATCCCGACGTAATGGATCGTCCGGCCGGTTTCGTCCCGTGCCGCGCTCAGCGTCAGCCATGCCGGGAAAATCTTGCCGTCCTTGCGCCGATCCCAGATTTCGCCTTGCCATTCGCCCTTTTCGATGAGGCTGATCCACATCTGGCGGTAGAACTCCGGCGGATGGCGGCCCGATTTCAGGAGGGATGGGGTTTTGCCCACCACTTCTTCCGGCTGGTAGCCGGTGAGCGTGGTGAATGCCCGGTTTACCGTGACGATGGTGCGTTGGGCGTCGGTGATCAGGATGGATTCCGCGGTGTGCTCGAATACCGTGGCGTTGAGGCGGTGCTTTTCCTCGCTGGCTTGCAGCCGCTTCACCATGGTGCGCACCGAATCGGTCATGCCGTTGAACGAGGTGGCGATGGCTTGCAGTTCATCGCGGGAATCGAGGGTGGCGTAGGCATGAAAATCTCCCTTCGCGAAGCGCCCGGCGGCTTCCTTCAGGGCGGCCAGATTTTTCAGGATGCCGTCGGTAAAGCCCAGAAACAGGTAAGCCGCGAGCGCCAGCGCAAGGCCCGTCACGGTCAGGATCAGCCGTTTCTCGGTTTTCAGGCGATCCAGCCGGTCCTGGATCAGCCTTTCCAGGATCGGCATGGTCATGTTGCACATGCGGTAGTCGGCGTCGATGGCCAGCGTTCCGGCGTCGAACAGGGCCTGCCCTTCAGCCTCGATCGCGGGGGAAAGCAGCACCTCGTTTTGCACCTCGGCGGCGAAAGCGAGCGCGCCGCCGGTCACGTCCTGTAGCGGCTGTTGCAGGGCCGTGAGACTGGGCGCGGCGGCGAGGACTTTCTCCGTCTGCCCCAGCAGGTCGTTGCCGGCGTTCCGGATTTCGCCGACGAGGGTGCTCAGCCGGTAACGCTCTTCCGGCGTAAGCGCCTTGCGCTGAACCGCGCTGGCGGACAGCGCCCGCGCCTGGCCGAGGTCTTCGGCCAGGTTGGGTAACTGGACGATGGCGATCTGGGCGATGTAATACGGCACCAGCTCGGCTTCCAGCGTAAGGCCGGAAGTGTCGGCCACTTCCATCAGGAAATTGTTGAGGTAATGGACGAATCCGGTGTGGAGCAGGAAGCTTTGTTCGCCCGGCCGCGCGAGCGCCTGTTCCCGCACGTAGCGCCAGCGGGCCTTGACCTCCAGCAACTGGCGCATGATGCTGAGCTGCTCGCTGTGCCTGCGCTCGAATTCGTCGAGCTTGCGGACCGATTCATCGGCCTGGCTTTCGAATTCCGCCAGTCTGGCGCGCGCGGACGCATCGCCGCTCAGGGCGAGTTGCGCCATGCCGCGATGCGCCTGGATGCGCGAGGTGAGATTCTTGATCGGCTGGATGGCCTGGATGCCGACAAGTTCCCGCTCGGATACCCCGATCTGGGCGTCGAGCTTCGGTACCAACAGGGCAAGGAGCAGGACCAGGGGGATGAGGAAGAGCGCCCCCACCAGCGCCAGCTTGCAGGGAAATGTGAGGCGGCTCATCAGCCACACGGCGGGATGGAGGACAAAGCGCATGAAACACTACCCTCCAAAGTGGATCATATTGGTTACAGTTTAATGTAGCCCCCGCCGAAAGCAAATACCCTGCATGCGACGTTGTTTTTCCATTTGAAACGCCAAGTTACAGGGGACGCCAAAACTCTCCGGGAGGGCTTATTCCGCCACCAGCACCGCGTCCATTTCCACCAGCGCGCCGCGCGGCAGCTCCTTCACGCCCACCGCCGCCCGCGCCGGGTACGGCTGGTCGAAATAATGCGCCATGATTTCGTTGACCTTGGCGAAATGGGTCAGGTCGGTGAGGTAGACGTTGAGCTTGACGGTGTGGTTGAGGCTGCAATCGGCGGCGCCGGCCACCGCGCCCAGGTTGAGGAATACCTGGTGGATTTGCGCCTCGACGCCCTCGACCAGGATCATGGTCTGGGCATCAAGCCCGATCTGGCCGGACAGGTAGACGGTGTCGCCCACTTTCACGCCCTGGGAATAGGTGCCGATGGCAGCCGGGGCGCTAGGGGTGGAGAGGATTTGTTTGGCCATGGATTTTTCCTTTCTCAAAAGGGGTGCAAAAAAAACGGAAATAGGGGGTAATTCTCCTCCAATGGGCGCTGCGCGATCAACCTAAAAACCGTATTTCACCGCAGAGGGCGCGGAGGACGCAGGGGAAAAACAAATGATTACGGATTTCCGCTGCGTACCCAATGGGTGAGTGTCCAATGAAGCGTAAGTCTTTGAATTCCTCCGCGCCTTCTGCGTCCTCCGCGGTTCAAATGAGGCTGAAGGATCAATGGGTTGTTGCCGCATGCTCACGGGAGCTTCTGCGCGGACACCATGCGGTTGAACAGGATATTGGGCGAAATCCAGGCGATGAGGTCGTCGAAGGTCGCGGTGGGCGTTTTGCTGACGAAGTTGCTGTTGGCCGTGGCGGTGCCGCCGGCGGTCAGCCGGTTCTCCAGTTCGTCCGCATCGGCGCCGGAAGCCCGCTGCGTTCCTTGAGGCGTGTAGGCGCTGTTGCCGTTCCTGCCGTGGGAAACGATCACGGCGGGGACAAGCCTGGACAGGGCATTCCCGCTTTTCGTATTGAGTATGGTCATGTTTCCCTGCGAGCACAGCGCGAAGGCGGCAAGCTGGGGATTTGCCGGGGGCGGGCAGGTTGGGCCGGAGAAGGCGGTTTGCGGCACGGTTCGCGCGAATTCCGGGGCAACCCGGTAGGTGTATCGATTTCCCCAGGCGTCGGTCTCGCCGACTCCCAGCGTCGCCCACGGCAGCACGCCGGCGGTATTGGCGCAGCCGCCGGCAAGAACCGGCGCGGGTTCGAGCCCGGCACCGACGGTGCCGGTCGCCGTCGCCGCCGGGGCGGGGCAGGGCAGGCGCCCGTTGACCACGGCGAAGCCGACCAGCGCTTCCCTGATTTCGTCCAGCGCCTGCCGCGTTTCCTCGACGCGGCGATTTTCGATCCGGGCGGAAAGCGGTATCAGCGTTCCGCCCAGAAGCAGGCCGACGATCGCCAGCACGACGGCCATTTCAACCAGGGTGAAGCCATTTTGCTTGTTCATGACGGCCCCCGAATCAGGGAATGCAAGCCAGCACATCGGCCGAAGGCATCGCGGGCGAGTACGAAGGCGCACCAATGAAAACGACGGCACCCGCATTGAACGCATCCAGGACGGAACCTTCCAGATAATTACTCCAGGTGTTTTTTTGCGTGTTCGACGCGCGCGTCTGGGCAGCCGTGCGCTCGCCGGCAAAGACGATCACGCCGTGGCAGCCGGCGCCGTTGACGGTCAGGCAATCGCCGCCGGAAATGCAGCGGGCATAGAGAAGATTGTCCTGCCATTTTTTCAGCGCGTTGGAAGTCAGGGCCGCTTTCGGCACCCGGCCGATTTCGAGGTTGCCGGTCATGACGCCGCCCGAGATTTCGACTGGAGCCGGGCCGGTGAAATCGAGCCTGCCGGGCGGCGGCAGGGACGACAGGTTGTTGCGGGCCGCGTCCAGCAACCCCTGGTTGACGAAGGCGGCGAAATCGCTGCGTTTCTTGATTCTGCCGAACAGGTCGTCGGGCGTGATGATGAGTATGCGGTCGTTGACCAGCACGGCGCCGCCGGTGTCTGAAATGGGTCCGGAGATGAGGGATTTTGGTGCGGCGAGGGAGTAGGTGCCGGTGGCGCCGTTGAGATTGGCGAGGTGGTTGGTGATGCCGCCGATCGGCGGATTGGCGCTGAATGCGTCCAGGTAGTTGCGCGCGTCGTAATTCCCGCCGCATTCGGCCACGGTGTCCGCGCTGGCCGCCCGGTTTTGGCCTGGGAGTGCGGGTCCCGCGGCGAAAACCACGGCGACGGCCCGCTGGTGGTAAAGGGCCGCCGCCGCGCTGGTTGCTCCGCCGGCGCCGTCCGGGATGTGGACATCGAACTGGCCGACGGTATCCCAGTTCATCAGGGCGCTTTTCTGGGCGTCCTGGAACGCGCCCGATACGGCGTACCACAGGCATTCGCCCGCGTCGTCCCGCATCGGGCCGAGCCCCAGCGTCCTCCAGGGCAGGCGGCCGACCACGCTCAAATTCGACGCGTTGCCGGCGAAATTGCCCGCTGACGCGCCTTCCTTGTCCGAGCTGTTGCGCGTCGAACCCAGATCGGGCAGCAACAGGTGGCCGTGCACCTCGGTCGTATGCGTATCCCCATAGGTGACGGCATAGCCGATCAGGGCGGTCCTGGCTTGGGCGAGGGCGTCGGTCGTGATCTTGTCCCGCCCGGTTCGGACGTTCGCCTTGCCGAGCGCGCCAGCCAGCAGCCACGCCGCGCCCAGCCCGATCATGGCGAGGACGATCAGGATCGCCATGCCGCGCTGGCGGCTATGTCGGGCTGGATGGCGGCGCGGCACGGCGGTTTACCTGGCGTGGCTGACGGACGGCGCGACGACGGCGCCGCCCTCGCGCACGGTGCCCTGGGCCATGTCCAGCGTCTGCCCCACCTTCAGGTCGATTCTTTTGCCGGACGGCAGCCGCACGGAGACGGCGGGCGTTTTCGCGGAGGGCTTGAAGACGGTTATCCCTTGCGGATTCTCGTCGTCGTTTTGCGGCCGCTGGTCGAGCCAGGCGGTGGTTTTTCCGCTGCTGCGTCTGACGAAGCCGTTCAAGGTGAT
>JAQTMN010000011.1 GCA_028714315.1 Sulfuricella sp.
CTTGCTCTTGCTTGCTCTTGCTTGCTCTTGCTTGCTCTTGCTTGCTCTTGCTTGCTCTTGCTTGCTCTTGCTTGCTCTTGCTTGCTCTTGCTTGCTCTTGCTTGCTCTTGCTTGCTCTTGCTTGCTCTTGCTTGCGCTGTGAAACTGTTATGTCAAGATGTGACCCCTATTTCTTTTTGACCCCTATTTCTTTTGTTGACAGCCAATCCCCAGTCTGCGAAAAGGGCGTCTTTATGAATCTCTACCCTGGTCGGGGCTCACCTTGTCCGGCAATTCATTCCCGGACCGTCCCTTCCCGACGCCGCAACGCGACATGGACTCCAATCATCCGGCGCGCATTCGAAGCGATCGGGCCGGACTCGCTTTCGGATAGCCAGCGCTGCAAGAGCCCGGCCATGAAGACCGCGGTGTCTTGCGCCATGGCCCCCGGATCCAGCCCTTCGCGCAGTACACCCTTGTCCCTTGCATGCTGGTAGGCCAACGCCAATTGTTCGGCGAAGCCGTTTTGGGAATTGTTGATCTCCGCCAAAACCCCGGCAAACTCGTCCACATATTCGCAGCGCAGCTTGATGATCCGGAACACCTCGCGCGTCGCTTCATCGGTCTCGAGGATGGTCAAAAACTCGTTCAGCGCGGCCTCGATCCCGCGTAGCGGGTCTTCTTCCCACCCCGATTGCAGCATGCTGTCGACGCGGTCGATCAGGGGCAAGGTCACCTGGGCGCGCATGGCGAAGAACAGGTCGGTCTTGTTTTCGAAATGCCAGTAGACGGCGCCGCGCGTCACGCCGGCCGCTTTGGCGATTTCTTCCAGCGTGCTGCGGCCGACGCCGGATTGGTAGAACACCTTGCGCGCGGCATCGATGATGCGCTGCCGCGTTTGTTCGGCTTCGGCCTTGGTTCTTCGCGCCATGCCATCCTCGTGGGCTATTTACAGACAAACAAGATTGTATATAATTGCCGCGATCATCGCCATCCCCGGAGCGTTCCCATGGAACACCAGACCCCTCCTCTGCGCCGCGGCGCCGTTTTTGCCGTCCTGATTTCGAGCCTGACCGTCCTCGCGGCGGGCTGCTCCCGCCCCAGCGCCCCGACGGAAGGGCCAAGGCCGCCGCTGCCGGTCACCGTGATCGATGTCCAGCCGACACGGGTTCCGCTGACCGTAGAGGCCGTCGGCCAGACCGAGGGCGCGCGGGAAGTGGAAGTGCGGGCGCGGGTGGGCGGCATCCTGCAGAAACGCCTGTATGAGGAAGGGGCGCCGGTCAAGGCCGGCCAGGTTCTGTTCCAGATCGACCGGGCGCCGTTCGAGATCGCCGTGGCGGACGCGCGCGCCAAGGCCGACCAGGCCGCCCGCGAAATGGCGCGCCTCAAGGGGCTTCTGGCGCAGCAGGCGGTGAGCCAGAAGGAATTCGACGATGCGCAGTCCAGCGCGGCCGTGACCCAGGCCGCGCTGCAGCAAGCCCAACTGAACCTGTCCTACACCAGCGTCGCCTCGCCGGTTGCCGGCAGCACCGGCCGCGCGGCGAAATCCGAGGGCAACCTGATCTCGACCGGCGACAGCCTGCTGACCACGGTCGTCCAGCTGAACCCGATCTGGGTCCGCTTCTCCCTGTCCGACAACGAATTGGCGCAACTGCCCGGCGGTCGGCTGACGCCGGCTTCCGTGCGCGGGGTGGAAGTCGTCCTGCCCGATGGCTCGACCTATCCGGTCAAGGGCCGGCTCAACTTCGCCGGCAGCCAGATCGACCCCAAACTCGGCACGCTGCAACTGCGGGCTGAATTCGCCAACGCCGACGGCCGCGTCCTGCCCGGACAGTTCGTGCGCGCCCGCCTGACCGTCGGCCAGCGCGACAGTGTGTTCCTCGTGCCGCAGGCCGCCGTCGCCCAGTCCGACCAGGGCCGCGTGGTGTTCGTCGCCAACGGTGAAAACAAGGTGGAGCCGCGGCCGGTCAAAACCGGCGAATGGCAGGGCAAGGATTGGGTTGTCCTGGGCGGCCTCAAAGCCGGCGACCGGGTGATCGTGGACAACCTGCTCAAGCTGCGCCCCGGCGCTCCGGTGGCGCCGCACAAGCCGGGCGAGAAGCCGGCGGGGATGCCTCCCGCTCCCGGCGCGAAGCCGTAAGCGGGGAAGTCGATCATGTACCGATTTTTTATCAGCCGGCCGATTTTTTCGGCGGTCATCTCGATCGTCATCGTCATCGCCGGCCTGATGGCCGCGCGCACGCTGCCCATCGCCCAGTACCCGGAAATCACGCCGCCGACGGTGGTGATCACCGCCAACTATCCCGGTGCCAGCGCCGAGACCCTGGCCAAAACGGTGGCCGCGCCGATCGAGGAACAGCTGAACGGCGTCGAAGGCCTCAGCTTTTTCAATTCGTCCGCCGCCGCCGACGGTTCGCTCACCATCACCGTCACCTTCGAGGTCGGCACCAACGCCGACCTGGCCGCGGTGAACGTGAACAACCGGGTCAACGCCGCCCTGCCCCGCCTGCCGGACGATGTGCGCCGGAATGGCGTGGTGGTGCAGAAGCGCTCCAACGACATCCTGCTGGCGATCGGCATGCGCTCGCCCAAGGGCTCGCAGGACACGCTGTTCCTCAGCAACTACGCCTCGATCAACATCGTCGATGAAATCAAGCGCCTGCCCGGCGTCGGCGATGCCGGCATTTTCGCCGCCCGCGACTACTCCATGCGGATCTGGCTGAGGCCCGACCGCATGGCGCAGCTGGGGCTCACCGCCAGCGACATCGCCGGGGCCATCCGCGCCCAGAACAACCAGTTCGCCGCCGGCAAAATCGGCCAGGAACCGGCGCCCGCCGACCAGCAGCTGGTGTACACGGTGATCGCCAAGGGCCGCCTGGTGCAGCCCGAGGAATTCGGCAACATCATCCTGCGCGCGAGCGGGCCGTCGGGCGTGCTGCGGCTGAAAGACGTGGCCCGCATCGAGCTCGGCTCGCATGACTACAACGCCTTCGTGCACATGGACGGCAAGCCGGCCATCGGCATCCGCGTCATTCTGCAGACCGGCGCCAACGCGCTGGCCACGGCCGATCTGGTGCGGGCCAGGATGGAGGAGCTGAAAAAGAACTTCCCGCCCGACGTCGAATACATCATCCCGTTCGACACCACCCGCTTCGTCAAGGCTTCCATCAGGGAAGTGACCCATACCCTGGGCATCGCCGCCTTGCTGGTGATCCTGGTGGTCTATATTTTCCTGCAAAGCTGGCGCGCCACCCTGATCCCGATCGTCGCCGTGCCGGTGTCGCTCATCGGCAGCTTCGCCGGATTGTGGCTGTTCGGCTTTTCCATCAATACCCTGACCCTGTTCGCCATGGTGCTGGCCATCGGCATCGTGGTGGACGACGCCATTGTCGTGCTGGAGAACGTCGAACGGCTGATGGCCGAGCGCGGGTTGTCGCCGCGGGAAGCCGCGTTCGAGGCGATGCGCGAGGTGTTTTCGGCGGTGGTGGCCATCGTGCTGGTGCTGTGTGCGGTGTTCGTTCCGGTCGCGTTCCTCGGCGGCATCGCCGGCAAGCTGTACCAGCAGTTCGCCGTGACCGTGGCGGTGTCGGTGGTGATTTCCGGCATCGTCGCGCTGACCCTGACCCCGGCCCTGTGCGCACTGCTGCTGAAGCCAAGCCACAAGGAATCGCCGCTGTTCCGGCCGTTCAACCGCCTGTTCGCCAGCCTGACCCGGTCCTATGTCTGGGTGGTAGACAAGACCCTGCACCACCGCATCATCGGCACCGTCGTTTTCGCCATCGTCATCGTCGCTGCCGCCGTCCTGATCAAAACCGTTCCCGGCAGCTTCGTGCCGTCGGAAGACCAGGGCTACCTGATCGGCTCGCTCCAGCTGCCGGACGCAGCCACCCTGCCGCGTACCGGCCGGATGGGCGAGCAATTCCGCCAGGCGATCCAGAAGAGCCCGTCGGTCGAGCATGTGTTCATGATCGGCGGGTTCGACCTCATCGGCGGCAGCAACAAGCCCAACGCGGGCTCCATGTTCATCAACCTGCAGCCCTGGGACGCGCGGACGGATGCCGCGGAAAACCTGGCCAAGCAGCTCATGGGCAAGGGCATGATGCTGGCGGACGGCATGGGGCTGGTGTTCAATCCGCCGCCGATCCGCGGCCTGGGCACCGCCGGCGGCTTCGAAGTGTACGTGCAGAACCGGGTGGACGGCGACCCGCGCCGCCTCGACGAAGTGGTCAAGAGCTTCATGGACGCCCTGCGCCAGAAAAAACAGCTGGCCGGCATCAACAGCTTCTTCCGGCCGACCATTCCCCAGCTGTTCGTCGAGGTGGACGAGCCCAAGACCATGTCGCTGGGCATCCCGCTGACCGACGTCTACGACGCCCTGCAAAGCACCATGGGCGCGCTGTACGTCAACGACTTCAACAAGGCGGGGCGCACCTACCGCGTCCAGTTGCAGGCGGAACAGCAGTTCCGCTCCAGGCCCGAGGATCTGGGCAAGGTCTACGTCCGTTCCGGCACCACCGGTTCGATGATTCCGCTGTCGGCGGTGATCAAGGTCAAGCCCATCGTCGGGCCGGAACAGGTGGAGCGGTTCAACGGCTTCCTCGCCGCCAAGGTGATGGGCAGCGGCGCCCCCGGCGTCAGCTCCGGCGACGCCATCCGGCTGGTGGAGGAAACCGCCGCGGCAACCCTGCCGGAAGGCTACACCATCGCCTGGACCGGCCAGGCCTACCAGGAAAAGCGCACCGGCACCTCGTCGGTGGTGGCCTTCGTCTTTGCCATCGTCATGGTATTCCTGATCCTGGCGGCCCAGTTCGAAAAATGGTCGCTGCCGCTGGCGGTGATCATGGCGGTGCCCTTCGCCCTGTTCGGCGCGCTCTTCGCGGTGCTGGTGCGCGGCATGCCCAACGACATCTACTTCCAGATCGGCCTGGTGACCCTGGTCGGCCTGGCGTCGAAGAACGCCATCCTGATCGTCGAATTCGCCTCGCAGAAGCGGGCGGAAGGCATGGGCGTGCTGGAAGCGGCCGTCGAAGGAGCGCGCCTGCGCTTCCGCCCCATCGTCATGACCTCGCTCGCCTTCGTCCTCGGCGTGGTGCCGCTGGTGCTGGCCACCGGCGCCGGCGCGGCGGCCCGCCGCTCGATGGGCACGGGCGTGTTCGGCGGGATGATCGCGGCCACTTTCATAGCGACCATTTTCATTCCCATGTTCTTCAGCTGGCTGTCCGGAGGCAAGCCGAAGGTGGACCATTCCGCTGCCGATGCAAAAGAGGTCGCGAACAAGGAGGACGCCCAATGAGCTCCCTGCCGCTTCTCCGCCTTGCCCCCCTGGCCATCGCGCTGGCCGTGGCCGGCTGCACCGTCGGCCCCGATTATGTTCGCCCCGCCGCGCCGCTGCCCGAAAAATTCGTCGAGGCGGCCGGCGCCGCCGTCGCACCGGTAAACCGCGAATGGTGGAAGCTGTTCGACGACGCCACCCTCAACGGGCTGGTGGAGCAGGCGCTCCAAGCCAATGCCGATGTGCAGCTGGCGGCGGCCCGGGTGGAGGAGGCCGACGCCTTCCTGCGCGAAGCCGGTTCGGCACTGCTTCCCGAAATCGACCTGGCCGGCAGCGGCACCCGCTCACGTTCCAGCGCCAATACCGTGCCGGCGCTGCCGGCCGACATGCTGCGCCACAATAATTTCAAGGCGACGCTGGGCACGTCATTTGAAATCGATTTCTGGGGCAAGCTGCGCCGCGCCACCGAAGCCGCCCGCGACTTGGCCCTGGCCAGCCACTACGGCCGCGACACAGTGGAATTGACGCTGGTCGGGCTGCTGACCCAGAGCTACCTCGGACTTCGGGCGCTCGATGCCCAGCTGGCGGTGTCGCGCGACACCCTGATCACCCGCGACAAATCGCTCGCCATCAGCCAGCACCGCTTCACGGCCGGGCTCGCCTCCGAACTCGACGTGCGCCAGGCCGAAAGCGCCCGCGCAGCCATCGCCGCCCAGATCGCCGACCTGGTGCAGCAGCGGGCCGCGGCGCAGCACCAGCTCGCGCTGCTCACCGCCAATCCGGGCCTGACCCTGGCGGCCGGCGATTTCAGCAAGCTGCCCCTGCCGCCGATTCCACCCGCCGGGCTGCCCTCCGCGCTGCTCGACGCCCGCCCCGACGTGCGCCAGGCCGAAGCGCAACTGGCGGCGGCGAACGCCAGGATCGGCGTCGCCAAGGCCGCGCTGTTCCCGACCATCTCCCTCACTGCCAGCCTGGGCTCGGAAAGCACCGAGCTGGCCAATCTGTTCAGATCGGGCTCGAACCTGTGGTCCGGCGGCCTCGGCCTGATGCTGCCGATTTTCGACGCCGGTCGGCAGTCGGCGCGGGTGGATCAGGCCACCGCCCAGCAGAAACAGGCGCTGGCCGGCTACAGCAAAGCCGTGCAGACGGCCTTCAAAGAGGTTGACGACGCCCTGGTCGGCTTGCGCCAAGCCGGTGAAAAAGAGCGGGCGGTGGAGACTCAGGCCAAGGCGGCGGCCAGGGTGCTGTCGCTGGCGGAAGCGCGCTACCAGGCAGGCTATTCGCCCTATCTGGAACTGCTCGATGCGCAGCGCAGCGCCAACGACGCCAACCTGACCCTGATCCGGACCCGCCAGGCCCGCCTGTCGGCCGCGGTGGATCTGTTCAAGGCGCTGGGCGGCGGCTGGAACGCTACGGTGCCGTTGACGGCGCGGGCGGACTGAACCCCGGTTATCCATAAGGGGCGCCCTAATGGACAATCTGGGTTAAAATGGCGCCTTTATGTACGAGTTGCCGCCTTGAAACACCATCTTTACGAACTTTTCTCGCAGGCCCTGAGTCTGGTCGCGCCGGAACATGCCGGCATCGCCTTCGAAATCACGCGGCCGAAGCAGGCGCAGCACGGCGATTTCGCCTGCAACCTGGCGCTCCAGCTGGCGCGGCCGCTGCGCGGCAATCCGCGGGAAATCGCGGCGCGCCTGCTGGCTTCCCTGCCCGCCTCACCCTACGTAACAAAAACCGAAATCGCCGGTGCCGGCTTCATCAACCTGTTTCTGGCGACGGGAGCGAAGCAGCAGGTGATCAAACAGATTTTGACGCAAGGCGCGGATTTCGGCCGCAGCGCCTTGGGGCAAGGGCAGAAAATCCAGGTGGAATTCGTTTCCGCCAACCCCACCGGACCCTTGCACGTCGGCCACGGCCGCGGCGCGGCATTCGGCATGAGCCTCGCCGGCGTGCTGAGCGCCGCCGGTTACGCGGTTAGCCGCGAATATTACGTCAACGATGCCGGCCGGCAGATGGACATCCTGGCGCTTTCCACCTGGCTGCGCTACCTGGAGCTGGAAGGGGTGCGGATAGCCTTTCCCGCCAACGCCTACCAGGGCGGCTACGTGCGCGACATGGCGCGGCTGGTCCAGGAGGCTCACGGCAGCCGCTACGTCCACCAGCCCGCTGCCGTGCTCGACCGCGTGCCGGCTCACGAAGAGGATGGGGAAGGCCATCTCGATGCCCTCATCGCCAACGCCAAGCAGCTGCTGGGCGAGGCTTACGCCTACATTCACAACTTGGCGCTGACCGAGCAGCTGGAAGATTGCCGCGACGACCTGACCGGGTTTGGCGTCACCTTCGACTCCTGGTTTTCGGAAAAATCGCTGTTCGATACCGGGCTGGTGGCGCGCGCCGTCGCCGCCCTGGAGGCGCACGGCCACATCTACCTGCAGGACGGCGCCAAGTGGTTCCGCTCGACGGCGTTCGGCGACGAAAAGGATCGCGTGGTGCAGCGCGAAAACGGCCTCTACACCTATTTCGCGTCCGACATCGCCTACCACCTGAACAAGTTCGAGCGCGGCTTCGACCGCGTCATCAACATCTGGGGGGCGGATCACCACGGCTACATCCCCCGCGTCAAGGGCGCGCTGACCGCGCTGGACCTCGATGCGGAGCGCCTGGTCATCGCCCTGGTGCAGTTCGCCGTGCTTTGGCGCGGCGCGGAAAAACTGCCGATGTCCACCCGCAGCGGCAATTTCGTCACCTTGCGCGAGTTGCGCGCGGAAGTCGGCAACGACGCGGCGCGGTTCTTCTACGTGCTGCGCAAGAGCGACCAGCACCTCGACTTCGATCTCGAACTGGCCAAGTCGCAAAGCAACGAGAACCCGGTGTACTATATCCAGTACGCCCACGCCCGCGTTTGCAGCGTGCTGGCGCAATGGGGCGGAGACCCGGCGGAGCTGGCCGGGGCGGAAATCGGCACGCTGGACGGCAAGCACGAACTCGCCCTGATGAGCCTGCTGGGCGATTACGCCGGCACGGTGGAAGGTGCGGCGCGAGATCTGTCCCCTCACCTGATCGCCTATTACCTCAAGGATCTGGCCGGCGAGTTTCACAGTTACTATAATGCAGAGCAATTCCTGGTCGCGGACGAGGGCGTGCGCCTGGCCCGGCTGGCGCTGATCACGGCCGTCCGCCAGGTGCTGCGCAACGGGCTCGCCCTGCTCGGCGTCGGCAGCCCGGAAAAAATGTAGTTTTGCCGGAGAACGCTTAACCCCCATTATGAGCCGCGATTACAAGCAATCCGATCGCCGCGCCGCCAAAAAAGGCGGCAGCCCCTTGTTTACCGGCGTCCTGATCGGCCTGTTCGTCGGCTTGGCGGTGGCGATCGGCGTCGCGGTTTACATCAATTTCAGCCCCAAGCCGTTCGTCAGCCGCGACCAGCCGAAGCCGCCGGCCGAAGCGGGCAAGGCACCGGTCAGCGAAACCGCATTGCCGCCGGAAAACCCGGCCGGCTCGCCGGACAAGGCCGAGAAGCCCGCCGGCAAGCCGCGCTTCGATTTCTACACGATTTTGCCCGGCAGCGAAGAACCCGCGACGGAGCACGATCTCAAGCAGGACAAAAAGCCCGAGGGTGCGGCCAAGGAAGCTTATTTTCTCCAGGTCGGCTCCTTCCAGGCCGCGACCGAAGCCGACAACATGAAAGCCCGCCTCGCCCTGCTCGGGCTGGAAGCCTCGATCCAGACGGCTGATATCCCGGACAAGGGGGTTTGGCACCGGGTCCGCATCGGGCCTTTTACCAATACCGAAGACATGAATCGCGCCCGTGCCTTGCTGGCGCAAAACAACCTTTCCGCCAGCCTGATCAAGGTCCGCGACGCGGCGGCACCGTAATTTGCCGGCGGGAGCCAATTTTTTCCTGGGAGCAAACACCATGGGTTTTAACAGTTTCACCTCGACCGTTTCGTTTCGCGTATTCGTTGCCGCTCTATTGCTGATGGCCGGTTTCGCGGCCCGCGCCGATATCCAGCCCGGCAGGGAATACGAGCTGGTTTCCCCGCCCCAGGCGGTCGAAACCGGGAAAAAGATCGAGGTGCTGGAAGTTTTTTCCTATGCCTGCCCGCACTGCTTCAACCTTGAACCGGACCTCAACAACTGGGTCAGGATGCTTCCCAAGGACGTCGAGTTCCGCCGCCTGCCGGCCATTTTCCGCGAATCCTGGACGCCTTTCGCCAAGGCCTACTACACCCTTGAGGTGCTGGGGCTGACCGAGAAGCTCCACGGCGAGTTCTTCAAGGCTTTGCATGTCCAGCATCTGCGCCTCGACGACGAAGCCACGCTGTTCGATTGGGTCGAAAAACAGGGCGTCAACCGGAAGAGCTTTGCCGACGCCTACAATTCCTTCGCCATCCAGGGCAAGGTGATGCGCGCCAAGCAGCTGACCAAGGATTACGGCGTCAGCGGCGTGCCCGCCATCATCGTCGACGGCAAGTACCGCACCTACATTTCCCTGGGCGGCGGCCACGCCGGCATGCTGAACGTGGTCGATCAGCTGATCAAGCAGGCACGGCAGGAGCGTGCCCGCAAGTAGGATACCGCTGCCCGCCCAATGGCCATCGCCCTCATCCTGATCGACGACCATCCGCTGTTCCGCAAGGGGTTGTCGCACCTGCTGGAAACGCATGGCGCGGACATCAAGGTGGCCGCGCAATTTTCCGGGATCAAGGACGCGCTCGACTGGCTGCACGGCGGCGGCGAGTGTTCGGTCGCCCTGCTCGACCGGAATCTGCGCGACGAGGACGGCTTGGCCCTGGTGCCTGAATTGAAGCGCCGCGGCATCAAGGTGATCATGCTGACGGTGGCGGAAGAAGCGCATGAAATCCGCCAGGCGGTCGAGGCCGGGGTGGATGGTTACGTACTGAAGACCAGCGAGCCGGAACAGATTCTCCAGGTAATCTCGTCCGTTTCCCTGGGATCGGGTATGCGGCGGGCTCCGGTGATGGACGAAAGCATGCGGGGAAAGCTGGCACCGGACTCTGGCAACAGGCTATCTTCGCGCGAGTTGGAAATCGTCGGCCTGGTCGCTCGCGGCATGAGCAACAAGGCCATCGGCGACGCGCTGGGCCTGTCCGACAATACCGTGCGCAATCATTTGCGCAGCATCCTCGAAAAGCTGGCCCTCGACAATCGGGTCCAGGTCGCCACCTTCGCCCTGAAGCACGGAATTGGCCACAAGGGTGGGGCGAGTTGACGCGGCCAGCCTACTGGATAAAACCTTTTTCCAGCAATTCCGCGGTTAGCGCAAGATAGTCCTTCGCCCCTTGGCTGTGGGGGGCGAATTCGAACACGTTTTTGCCATGGGCGGGACTTTCCGCCAGGCTGACGTTCTCGGTGATGCGGGTGGCGCAAAGCGCCGCGCCGTAGCGCTCTTTCAGCTGCTCATACACGTGATGGGAAAATTTCCGGCGCGAATCGAAGCGAGTCAGCACGACCCGGCGTTCGATGGGGTGCTTCAGCGCCTTTTCCAGCACATTGAGGGCGCCATCCAGCCGTTCCACGCCCTGCATCGAAAGATAGTCGGCGGAAACCGGGATCAACACCCGGTCGGCGGCGAAAATCGCGTTGAGCGACAACACGCCCAGCATCGGGCAACAATCGATCAAAATCGGGTTGTCCTCCCAGGCGAGGCTTTCGTGCAGCCCTTCGCGCAGGCGGGACGCGATGCTGGTGCTCTTGCCGTACAGCGCGTCGATTTTCGACAATTCCATGTGCCCCGGAATCAGCCGCATTCCGTGGGGAAGCTCGCGCACCAGGCTGGTGAGAGGCTGCTCACCGCGGTAGAACGCCGCGATCGTTTCGCTTCCTTTCCCCGGCTTGACGCCCAGTGACAGCGTAAGGTGCGCCTGGGGATCCAGGTCGATCGCCAGAGGCCGCCGTTCCAGGCTCGCCAAGGCGGCTGCCAGGTTAAGGCTGGTGGTGGTCTTGCCGACGCCGCCTTTCTGGTTGAATATCGCGATTACCGCCACCGTTTACTCCACCGTCACTGATTTTGCCAGGTTCCTCGGCTTATCCACGTCCGTCCCTTTTTGCAAGGCGGCGTGATAGGCCAGCATTTGCAGCGGCACGGTATGCAGAATCGGGCTGAGCAGACCGGCGTGCTCCGGCAGCGTGATCAGGTGCGCATCCTCCTGGGCCTGTATTTGGCTGTCCTGATCCGCCAGGACGTAAAGCTCGCCGCCGCGCGCACGGACTTCCTGCAAATTCGACTTCAGTTTTTCCAGCAGCGCGTCGTTGGGCGCGATCGCCACCACCGGCATGTCGGCATCCACCAGCGCCAGCGGGCCGTGCTTCAGCTCGCCTGCGGGGTAGGCTTCGGCGTGGATATAGGAAATCTCCTTCAGCTTCAGCGCGCCTTCCATGGCAATCGGGTAATGCAGGCCGCGGCCGAGGAACAGGGCATGCTGCTTGAACGCCATGCGCTCGGCCCAAAGCTCGATCTGCGGCTCGAGCAGCAGTATCTGGTTGACCATCGCCGGCAGGTGGCGCAGCGCCTCCAGATGGGCTCGCTCCCCCATCTCGTCGATGCGGCCGCGCAATTTGCCCAATGTCAGCGCCAGCAGGAACAACGCCGCCAATTGGGTGGTAAAGGCCTTGGTCGAAGCCACGCCGATTTCGGGGCCGGCGCGGGTCAGGAAGCGCAGGCTCGACTCGCGCACCAGCGCGCTTTCCGGCACGTTGCAGATAGATAGGCTGTGGAGGTGGCCGAGGGTCTTGGCATGTTTGAGCGCCGCCAGGGTATCCGCGGTCTCGCCGGACTGGGAGATCGTCACGATCAACGCCCGCGGATTGGGCACGCTGTCGCGGTAGCGGTATTCGCTCGCCACTTCGGCATTGCACGGCATCCCGGCAATGCTTTCCAGCCAGTAGCGGGCCACCAGCGCGGCGTGGAAGCTGGTGCCGCAGGCTATGATGGTCACGCTGTCGATTTCTTGAAAGACGGAAGGCGCGGCTTCGCCGAACAGTTTCGGCTCCAGGCGGCCGTAGTTCAGCGCCGCTTCCAGGGTTTCCGCCAGCGCACGCGGCTGCTCGAAAATCTCTTTCTGCATGAAATGCCGGTAGCCGCCGAGTTCCGACCGCTCGGCGCTGAGTTCGCTGGTATGCACCGGCCGCACGGCCGGATTGCCGTGGCGGTCAAACACCTTGAAGTCGAACAGGCCGATCTCGGCCACGTCGCCTTCTTCCAGGTAGACGACTTTTTGCGTGACCGGCAGCAACGCAGAAATGTCCGAGGCGATGAAATGCTCCTCGATGCCGACGCCGATCAGGAGCGGGCTGCCCTCGCGCGCGCAGATCAGCTTGTGCGGCACATCGGCGCTGATCACGCCGATGGCATAGGCGCCTTTCAGTTCGCCGATCGCCTTGCGGGTAGCGCCAAGGAGATCTTTTTCCCGTTGATAGTAATGGTGGATCAGGTGAACGATCACTTCCGTGTCGGTTTCGGAAGTGAAGGCATATCCCAGGCCGCTCAGGCGCCGACGCAGTTCGTCGTGGTTTTCGATGATGCCGTTGTGCACCACCGCGAGCGAGTCCTCGCTCACATGGGGATGGGCATTGCGCTCGTTCGGCGCTCCGTGCGTGGCCCAGCGGGTGTGGGCGATGCCGAGGCGGCCCTGGGTTTGCCGCGTTTTGATTTCCGCTTCCAGTTCGGCCACGCGGCCCGGTTTCCTCACCCGCGTCAACCGGCCGTCGGCCACGACCGCCAAGCCGGCCGAGTCATAGCCGCGGTATTCCAAACGCTTCAGGCCTTCCAGCAGGATGGGCACGACGTTGCGCTGCGCCACCGCTCCAATGATTCCGCACATAGACTTATTTCCCCTTGGTCGGCCGCTTCCAGCCGGGAATCGATACTTGTTTTGCCCGCGACAACGTGAGCTGCTCCGCCGGCGCGTCGCGGGTGATCGTCGCTCCCGCGCCGATGGTGGCGCCGCGGCCGACGGTGACCGGTGCGACCAATTGCGTATCCGAGCCGATGAAGGCTTCGTCCTCGATCACCGTGCGGTGCTTGTTCGCGCCGTCGTAGTTGCAGGTAATGGTGCCGGCGCCGATGTTCACCCGCCGGCCCACCGTGGCATCGCCGACGTAGCTCAGGTGATTGATCTTGCTGCCGCGATCGACCTGGCTATTTTTTACCTCGACGAAATTGCCGATATGCACATCTTCCGCCAGCGCCGTTCCCGGCCGGATGCGGGCAAACGGCCCGATGCGGCCGTCGGCGCCGATCCGCGCCTCTTCGATCAGGCTGAACGGCGCAATCCGCGTGCCCGACGCAACGTTGACGTCGCGCAACACGCAATTGGCCCCTACGCTGACATTATCGCCCAAAACCACATGGCCTTCAAAAATACAGTTTGCGTCGATGCCGACATCCCGGCCGCAGGACAGCTCGCCGCGCACATCGATCCGCTTCGGGTCGGCCAGGCGCACGCCCCGCTCCAACAGGGCCGAAGCGATCTCGTGCTGAAACAACCGCTCCAGGTGCGCGAGCTGCCCCGCGCTGTTGACGCCCAACACTTCCCAATGGCGGCCTGGTTGGCAAGTGCTCACCTCTACTCCTTCGGCCACGGCCATTGCGATCACGTCCGTCAGGTAGAACTCGCCCTGGGCGTTGTCGTTGCGCAGGGCCGCCAGCCATGGCTTCAGCTGGCGGTTGGGCAATGCCATGATGCCGGTGTTGACTTCACGGATGGCGCGCTCGGCCTCCGTCGCATCCTTGTGCTCGACGATGGCTTTGACCTGTCCCTGCGCATCGCGCTGGATGCGGCCATAACCGGCTGGGTCCGGCAGCACCACGGTGAGCAGACCCACCGATCCGGTGCCGGCCGTAGCAAGCAGCGTGCGCAGGGTATCCACCGAAATCAGCGGCACGTCTCCGTACAACACCAGCGTGACGCCCTCCTCATCCAGTCCGGTTGCCGCCTGCAGCAAGGCGTGGCCGGTGCCCAGCTGCTCGGCCTGATTGACCCAGGCAATCCCGGCATCCGGGAAGGCGTTGGGGAGCGCCTCGCCGCCGTGTCCATAGACCACCAGCAGGCGGGCGGGATCGAGTTCGCGCGCGGCGGCGATGACATGGCCGAGCAAGGGGCGCCCCGCCAGCCGATGCAGCACTTTCGGCAGATCGGAATGCATGCGCGAACCCTTGCCGGCGGCGAGAATGACAATGTTCAGTACGGGTTGCATAAACGGACACCTTCAAAACAAAAAGGCAGCCCGAAAGCTGCCTTTATTACACAACAGTGACGAAGCCATGGGCCACGCCATTATTTCTGCTTACGCAGCCGCTGGATCGCGTGCAACTGGGCCACGGCCTCCGCCAGTTCGGCCTGTGCCTTGGCGTAGTCCATCGATGCGGAGCGGTCGCGCATGGCTTCCTCCGCCCGCTGCTTGGCTTCCTGCGCCTTGGCCTCATCCAGGTCGCGCCCGCGCAACGCGGTATCGGCCAGAATGGTCACCACCTGCGGCTGGATTTCGAGCAAGCCGCCCGACACGTAAATCAATTCCTCTTCATCGTGATCGGGCAACTTCAGGCGGACCGTTCCGGGCTTGATCCTGGTAATCAGCGGAGTGTGGCGAGGGTAAACACCCACTTCGCCCATTTCGGCCGGAGCAACGAGGAATTCCGCCAATCCGGAGAAAAGCGAGCGCTCGGCGCTCACCACATCCACATGCATCGTCATCGCCATGATTGATTCACCTTAGATGGTTTTGGCTTTTTCGACAACTTCGTCGATGGTGCCGACCATGTAGAAAGCCTGTTCGGGCAGGTGGTCGTATTCGCCGTTGACGATGCCCTTGAAGCCCGCGATGGTGTCCTTCAGCGACACGTATTTTCCGGCCGAGCCGGTAAAGACTTCGGCGACGAAGAACGGCTGCGACAGGAAGCGCTGGATCTTGCGCGCGCGGGCCACGGCCAGCTTGTCTTCCGGGGAAAGCTCGTCCATCCCGAGAATGGCGATAATGTCGCGCAGTTCCTTGTAGCGCTGCAGGGTCGATTGCACCGCGCGCGCCACCTGGTAGTGGTCCTCGCCCACCACCAGCGGGTCGAGCTGGCGGGAAGTGGAATCGAGCGGGTCCACCGCCGGATAGATGCCCAGCTCGGCGACCTGACGCGACAGCACCACGGTCGCATCCAGGTGGGCAAAGGTGGTGGCGGGCGACGGGTCGGTCAAGTCGTCGGCCGGCACGTAAACGGCCTGGATCGAAGTGATGGAGCCCTTCTTGGTGGACGTGATGCGCTCCTGCAAGCGGCCCATTTCTTCGGCCAGCGTCGGCTGATAGCCCACGGCGGAAGGCATCCGGCCAAGCAGCGCGGACACTTCGGTTCCGGCCAGGGTGTAGCGGTAGATGTTATCGACGAACAGCAGCACGTCGCGACCTTCGTCGCGGAAGTATTCGGCCATGGTCAGGCCGGTCAGCGCAACGCGCAGGCGGTTGCCAGGCGGTTCGTTCATCTGGCCGTAAACCAGCGACACCTTGTCCAGCACGCCGCCTTCCTTCATTTCGTGGTAGAAGTCATTGCCCTCGCGGGTACGCTCGCCCACGCCTGCAAACACCGAGTAGCCGCTGTGTTCGACCGCGATGTTGCGGATCAGCTCCATCATGTTCACGGTCTTGCCCACGCCGGCGCCGCCGAACAGGCCAACCTTGCCGCCCTTGGCAAACGGGCAGATCAGGTCGATCACCTTGATGCCGGTTTCGAGCAATTCGTTGGAAGCGGACAGCTCGTCGAAAGCAGGCGCCTTGCGGTGAATCGGCCAGGAATGCTCGGCGCCGACCGGGCCTTTGTCGTCCACCGGCTCGCCCAGCACGTCCATGATGCGCCCCAGGGTCTTGGTGCCGACCGGCACGGAAATCGGCGCGCCGGTATTGACCACGGGCATGCCGCGGCGCAGGCCGTCGGACGAGCCCATGGCGATGGTACGCACCACGCCGTCGCCCAGCTGTTGCTGCACTTCCAGCGTCAGGCCGACGTCCTTCAGTTTCAGCGCGTCGTAGACTTTGGGCAGGGATTCGCGCGGAAATTCCACGTCCACCACCGCGCCGATAATCTGCACGATTTTTCCTTGGTTCATCATCGCTTCCTTAGATAAATGCTATTAATTCGTTTATACCGCGGCGGCGCCGGCGACAATCTCGGACAGTTCCTTGGTGATCGCGGCCTGGCGGGTCTTGTTGTAGATCAGCTTGAGCTCGTCGATCACATTGCCGGCATTGTCCGACGCAGCCTTCATCGCCACCATGCGCGAGCTCTGCTCGGAGGCGATGTTTTCCGCCACCGCCTGGTAGACCAGGGTTTCGATGTAGCGCACCAGCAGCTCGTCGACCACCGCCTTGGCGTCCGGCTCGTAGATGTAATCCCAGTGGCCGGTCGCACTGCCCAATGCCTCGCCGCTGATGGGCAGCAACTGCTCCAGCACCGGCTCCTGCTTCATGGTGTTGATGAAGCGGGTGTAGCAAATATAGAGCGCGTCGATGCGGCCTTCGTTATAGGCGTCGAGCACCACCTTCACCGGCCCGATCAGCTTCTCCATGTGCGGCGTATCGCCCAGATGCGTGACGTGGGACAGGATGCTGGCGCCCATGCGCTGCATGAAGCCGAGCGCCTTGGTGCCGACGGCGCAAATCTCGACGCCGTGATTGGCGCCTTCCCATTCCTTCATCCTGCCCAGCACCATGCGCAGCACGTTGGTGTTCAGCCCGCCGCACAAGCCCTTGTCCGAAGTCACCACGATCACCCCGATCCGCCGCAGCGAATCGCGCTTCACCAGGAAGGGGTGCTTGTATTCCGGATTGGCGTGGCTCAGGTGCGCCGCCACGTTGCGGATTTTTTCCGCGTAGGGCCTGGCCGCGCGCATCCGGTCCTGCGCCTTGCGCATTTTGGATGCCGCGACCATTTCCATGGCGCGGGTGATCTTCTGGGTATTCTGGACGCTCTTGATCTTGGTCCGGATTTCTTTACCACCAGCCATCAGTCAACTCCGCTGTGAATTCGTCCGCGCTCAGTAAACGGAGCTGGCCTTGAAGTCCTCGATCGCCGCGCCCAGGGTCTTTTCCGCCTCGGCGTCGAGCTCGTTGGTTTCTTCGATCTTGTCCAGCACCGCCTTGTATTTGCTCTTGATGAACGCCTGCAAAGCCGCCTCGAAGGCCAGCGCTTTTTTCACCTCGACGTCGTCGAGGTAGCCCTTGTTCACGGCAAACAGCGTGACCGCCATGTCCGCCACGGTCATCGGGGCAAACTGTGCCTGCTTCATCAGCTCGGTCACCATCTTGCCGCGCTCCAGCTGTTTGCGGGTCGCTTCATCAAGGTCCGAGGCAAACTGGGCAAAGGCGGCCAGCTCGCGATACTGCGCCAGAGCCAGACGGATACCGCCGCCCAGCTTCTTGATCACCTTGGTCTGCGCGGCGCCGCCGACGCGGGACACGGACAGGCCGGCGTTGATGGCGGGACGGATGCCGGCGTTGAACAGGTCGGTTTCCAGGAAGATCTGGCCGTCGGTAATCGAAATCACGTTGGTCGGCACGAAGGCGGACACGTCGCCGGCCTGGGTCTCGATGATCGGCAGCGCGGTCAGCGAGCCGGTCTTGCCCTTAACGCCGGAGCGCTTTTCCACGTCTTCCGCATTGATGCGCGCGGCGCGTTCGAGCAGGCGGGAGTGCAGGTAGAACACGTCGCCGGGATAGGCTTCGCGGCCTGGCGGGCGGCGCAGCAGCAGGGAAATCTGGCGGTAGGCCCAGGCTTGCTTGGTGAGGTCGTCATAAATGATCAGGGCGTCCTCGCCGCGGTCGCGGAAGTATTCACCCATCGAGCAGCCGGAGTAGGGCGCGATGTATTGCATCGCGGCCGAGTCGGACGCGGTGGCGGCGACGATGATGGTGTGGCCCATGGCGCCGTGCTCTTCCAGCTTGCGCACCACGTTGGCGATGGAGGACGCCTTCTGGCCGACCGCCACGTAGACGCAGATCACGCCGGTGCCTTTCTGGTTGATGATGGCGTCAACCGCCACGGCCGTCTTGCCGGTCTGGCGGTCGCCGATGATCAGCTCGCGCTGGCCGCGGCCGATCGGCACCATCGCGTCGATCGACTTGAGGCCGGTCTGCACCGGCTGGGACACCGACTGGCGGGCGATCACGCCCGGCGCGATCTTTTCGATCGGGGATTTTTCCGTGGCGTTGATCGGACCCTTGCCGTCGATCGGCTGGCCCAGCGAATTCACCACGCGCCCGATCAGCGCCTCGCCCACCGGCACTTCCAGGATGCGTCCGGTGCACTTGACGATGTCGCCTTCGGTAATGTGTTCGTATTCGCCCAGCACCACGGCGCCGACCGAGTCGCGCTCGAGGTTGAGCGCCAGGCCGAAGGTGTTGCCGGGAAATTCCAGCATCTCGCCCTGCATCGCATCCGACAGGCCGTGGACGCGGACGATGCCGTCGGTCACCGACACCACGGTTCCCTGGTTGCGCGCCTCGGCGGCCGTCGCCAGGTTTTCGATTTTGCTCTTGATCAGTTCACTGATTTCTGAGGGGTTCAACTGCATGATCACTCCTAACTTTTGAGCGTAAACGCCATATTGTGTAATTGGCCGCGCACCGACGCGTCAATCACCACGTCTCCGGCGATAATTTTGATGCCGCCGATAAGCTCGGGATCCACACTTAACGTGGCCTCGACCTTGCGGCCGTACCTGCTTTCCAGGCGTCCCACCAGATCGTTTTTCTCGGCGTCGCTGAGCGGAAAGGCGCTGACGATCTCGGTTTCCATCACGCCGCCATGCAGCGCCCGCAGCTGCTCGAATTGTTCACGGATTGCCGGTAGCACCGTCAACCGGCCATTTTCCAGCAGCAGATGCATCAGGTTGACGCCCTGCTCATCCAGGCGTTTTTCGCACACCGAAAGAAACAGGGTTTGCTGCTGTTCCGCCGTCAGCCTCGGGTTGCCGATGACGGCCCGCATCTGCGGATCGTCGATGACCTGGGCCGCGAACTCCAGCATCCGGGACCACTGGTCCAGCGCACCGCCCTGCTGGGCGATGCGGTAAACCGCCTCGGCGTAGGGCCGGGCTATGGTAGTGACTTCTGCCATGTTATCCCTTATAGCTCTTGCTTGATGGAAGCCAGCAGCTCGGCATGCGCTTTCGCGTCGATCTCGCGGCGCAGGATTTTCTCGGCGCCGGCGACGGCCAGATCGGCCACTTGCTGGCGCAGACCCTCTTTGGCGCGATGCACTTCCTGCTCGATCTCGGCCTTGGCGCCGGCCAACAGGCGGTCGCCTTCGACCTTGGCGTTGCCCTTGGCTTCCTCGACGATCTGCGCAGCGCGTTTTTCCGCCTGGGCGATGATGTCGGACGCTTTCTCCTTGGCTTCGTGCAGTCTTTCCGCGCCGCGCTTCGAAGCCAGTTCCAGCTCGTGTTTGCCGCGCTCGCCGGCGGCCAGGCCGTCGGCAATGGACTGCCTGCGTGCCGTCAATATTTGCATGATCGGCGGCCATACGATCCGCATGCAAAACCAGACGAACACAACGAACATGATCGTTTGCCCGAGAAGGGTTGCATTGATATTCATGCATGAACCTTTCTTGTGTTAAGCATTACGAAGGGCCTTAGCCGGCAACCGCAAACAGGACGTACATCGCGATACCCACGGCAATCATCGGCACGGCGTCGACCAGACCCATCACCACGAAGAACTGGGTACGCAGCATCGGAATCAGTTCGGGTTGGCGCGCTGCCCCTTCGAGAAAACGTCCGCCCAGAATGCCGATGCCGATAGCCGCGCCGAGCGCGCCCAGACCCATCATGATCGCGCCGGCGATGAAAAGCAGTGCATGTTCCATTGTGTAACTCCTGGTTAATTAAAAAGAAAGGGTTCGAATTGCTTAATGATGTTCCTGATGCGCCATATCCAGGTAAACGATGGTCAACGTCATGAAAATAAACGCCTGGAGCGTTACGATCAGGATATGGAAAATCGCCCAGCCCAGGGAGAGCAGGATTTGCGAGCCAAACAGCAGCGTGCTGCCAAAGGAGGCGCTCACCCAGGAGGCGCCCATGAGCGCGATCAGGATAAAGATCATTTCACCAGCGTACATGTTGCCGAACAAGCGCAGGGCCAGCGAAATCGGCTTGGCGATCAGGTTCACGCCTTCCAGAAACAGGTTGGCGGGCAAGCCGAACTTGCCGAAGGGCTGCAGCGTCAATTCGCCGACAAATCCGCCCAGTCCCTTCATCTTGATGCTGTAATACACCACCAGAATAAACACCCCGATGGACATGCCAAATGTGGCATTGGGATCGGTCGTCGGAACCACCTTCAGGAAGGGAACGCCGGCGGCATGGGCAATAAAGGGCAAATAGTCGATCGGCAGCAGATCCATCAAATTCATCAGCAGGATCCAGGCGAATATGGTCAGGGCGAGCGGTGCCACCATGTCGTTTCTGGCGGTAAACGACCCTCTCACGCTGGTGTCGACGAATTCGACGATCCATTCGACGAAGTTCTGCACGCCGGTAGGAACGCCCGCTGCGGCTTTTTTCGCCGCGCGCGCGAAAATAAACAGGAACAAGGTGCCAAGGACGAAGGAAATCGCCAAGGTATCCAGGTTGATCGCCCAGAAGCCCATTTCCTTGGCTTGCTCCGCACTATGCGCAACGCCCCAGGAGCCGTCCGGCAATTGGCCGTACGTCAGGTTCTGCAGGTGATGCTTGATATATTCCGAGGAGGTCAGTGTTTCGCCAGACATTGATTATTTCTCTATTCCGCTGAATATTGTCGAAACCACCAGGGCCAACTGCCCAAGAACGAAGCCGACCACCAAGGGAACCGGCATCAGTTTCAACCATCCCAGCCCCGCCGCAATCAGCAGCGCGACCATAAAAAAACGTTCCATGCTGGAACGTACCAGCCAGGCAAATTCCTGGCGCGCGTCTTGCCCTGTCCGCTCCGCGCCGGTACGCAGGCCGACCACCAGAATCAGTGCGTTTGCCACTGCCGCCGCGCCGCCAAAAAAGGCCGCCACGGCAGCGTCGCTTCCCTGCCAGAAATACAGCGTCGATGCACCGACAATGATGGAAACGGACTGGGCGCCCACCACCCGGTAGGCCGCGCCCAGTTGCAAATTACCGTTGAAAAGAGCCGCGATTTTAGTTCACTCTTGCTTGCTCGTCAATTTTTGCGTAGGATTGACATGTTTTGGTTGAGCCAGATCAATTAAATGCGCTAATAAATGCATTAATTGCCCTAATGGCGCTTGGCGTGCAACAAACTGATTCGCTGACGCTTTTCCCGGCTACTTTTCGCCAAGCCGGCCAATGATGTTATCCAGCTGCTCCAGACTGTCGTAGTTGATGATCAGCTTGCCCCTGCCCTTGTTCTGCGCCTTCAACGTCACCATGGCGCCGAGCCTTTCAGCCAGTTCTTCCTGCAACCTCAAAATGTCCCGGTCCGGCTTCGCCTTGGGCTTCGGCTCGGGTTGCTGCTGGCGCTGAACCAGCCGTTCCGCCTCCCGCACCGACAACCCTTTGCCGGCGATTTCGTTCGCCGCCGCAACCTGGGCCGCGTTGGTCAGGCCGAGCAGAGCCCGCGCGTGGCCCATGTCAAGCCGGTTGTGCAGCAGCATTTCCTGCACCGGCGCCGCCAGGTTGAGCAGGCGCAGCAGGTTGCTCACCGCACTGCGCGAGCGCCCCACCGCTTCCGCGGCGAGCTGGTGAGTCATGCTGAATTCGTTGATCAGGCGCTGAATGCCGGTCGCCTCCTCCAGCGGATTCAGGTTTTCACGCTGGATGTTCTCGATCAGCGACATCGCCAGCGCGGCCTCATCCGGCACTTCGCGCACCAGCACCGGCACCTCGGTCAGGCCCGCCAGGCGGGCCGCCCGCCAGCGGCGCTCGCCGGCGATAATTTCATAGTCGCCCACGGCCAGCGCCCGCACCAGGATGGGCTGCATGATTCCCTGGGATTTGATGGACGCCGCCAGCTCCGCAAGCGAATCCTGGTCCATCTGCGAACGCGGCTGATACTTGCCGGGCTGCAATTTCGCGATGGCCAGGTTCTTCAGGGCGTCGCCGCCGCTGTCGCTGTCGTTCCCCGCCAGCAAGGCATCCAGCCCACGCCCCAGCCCCTTCATTTTCACCATGTTTTTCTCACTTTCTCACCAGTTCGCCCGCCAGCGCCAAATAGGCCCGCGCGCCTTTCGATCCTTTGTCGTGGTACAGCACCGGCGTTCCGTAGCTGGGCGCTTCCGCCAGCCTGACGTTGCGCGGAATCACGGTGCGGTACACCTTGTCGCCGAAGTGCTTTTGCAGCTGTTCGGAGACCTGCTGCGCCAGCGTGTTGCGCGGGTCGAACATGGTGCGCAGCAACCCCTCGATTTCCAGTTTCGGATTGAGCGCGGCGCGGACCCGCTTGATGGTTTGCACCAGGTCGCTGAGACCCTCCAGCGCGTAGTACTCGCATTGCATCGGGATCATCACCGCATGGGCGGCACAGAGCGCGTTGACGGTAAGAAGGTTCAGGGCCGGCGGGCAGTCGATCAGGATGTAGTCGTAGGCCTGCTCGACTTTGCCTAGCGCCGTTTTCAGGCGCCACTCGCGCGCCAGTTCCTGCACCAGCTCCACCTCCGCGCCCGCCAGATCCCGGTTGGCCGGAATGAGGTCGTACTTTCCGCGCTCGCAGTGAACGCTCACTTGGTCGATGCTCTTTTGTTCCAGCAGGACATGGTATACCGTATGTTCCAGCGCCATTTTATCCACGCCGCTGCCCATCGTGGCGTTGCCTTGCGGGTCGAGATCGATCAGCAGCACCTTGCGCTTGGTCGCGGCCAGACTGGCGGCAAGGTTGACGCTGGTGGTGGTTTTCCCCACCCCGCCCTTTTGATTGGTTATTGCCAGTATTTTTCCCATGCGTTTGCTTCCTTAGCGTTGCCTACGACAAGACCGGTTGCAGCACGAGCAGATGGCGCTCGGCATTCAACCCCGGCACCACGAGCGGCACAGCGCGGCGCAAGGCGACGGTATCCGGCAGCCGTTTCAATTCCTCGTCCGGATAAACCCCCTTCATCGCCAAAATCGATCCATCGTCGCGGCACAGCGGCAAAGCCAGGTGGACAAACTCCGCCAGATCGGAAAAAGCGCGCGAGATCACCACGTCGTATTTTTCCTCCGGCCGCCATGTTTCCACCCGCTCGCAGACGACCGTTGCGTTGGCGAGGCCCAGTTCCAGGCAAGCCTGGCGAAGGAAGCTGGTTTTTTTGTGGTTGCTGTCCAGCAGGGTTACCGCCAGCGCCGGATTGGCCAGCGCCAGCGGAATACCCGGCAGGCCGGGCCCGGTGCCGACATCGATCAGCCGCCGCCCGGAAACATAAGGCAGCACGGCCAGACTGTCGAGCAGGTGCTGCGTCAGCATTTTTTCCGGGTCGCGCACCGCGGTCAGGTTGTAGACCCGGTTCCATTTCAGCATCAGCCCGACGTAATCGAGCAGCCGCCGCCGTGTTTCCGGCGCAAGCGGCAGGCCCAACCGCTCCAGCCCGCTGGCTAGTTGTTCTTCCAGGCTCATGCGCTTTTTTGACTCACGCCGGCAAGCCCGCGCTTCAAGTGCACCAGCAGCACGGAAACCGCAGCGGGGGTTATGCCAGAGATGCGCGCAGCCTGGCCGAGCGTTTCCGGCTTGTGCAAATTCAGTTTTTGCTGCACCTCGATCGACAATCCGTGCACTTCGCGGTAGTCCAGCGCCGCCGGCAGCAGCAGCGCTTCGTAATGCTGGTGGCGGGCGATTTCTTCGAGCTGGCGGGTGATGTAGCCTTGATACTTGGCCTGGATCTCGACCTGCTCGGTGACTTTGGCGTCGCTCACTCCCGGACCCACGCCCGGCAGGGTCATCAGTTCCTGATAGCTGACGTCGGGGCGCCGCAGCAGGTCGTGCAGGGAGTACTCCCGCTCGATGTCCTTGCCCAGCACCCTCTCCGCGTCTTCCCGCGGCAGCAGGCGCGGATTGACCCAAGTGCTTTTCAGCCGTTCCTGCTCGCATTCGATCGCTTCGCGCTTTTCCTCAAAATGTTGCCAGCGCGCATCATTGACCACGCCGAGGCGCCGGCCCGCTTCGGTTAGCCGCAAATCGGCGTTATCTTCGCGCAACATCAGGCGATATTCGGCCCGACTGGTAAACATGCGGTAGGGCTCGACAACGCCACGCGTGATCAGGTCGTCAACCATCACGCCCAGATAAGCCTGATCCCGCTGCGGGTGCCAGGACGGCTTCCCCTGCGCCGACAAACCGGCGTTGATCCCGGCCAGGATCCCCTGCGCCGCCGCCTCCTCGTAACCGGTCGTGCCATTGATCTGTCCGGCGAAGAACAACCCTTGTATCGCCTTTGTTTCCAAAGAACTTTTCAGTCCGAGCGGATCGAAATAATCGTATTCGATCGCATAGCCGGGGCGGGTGATATGCGCGTTTTCGAAGCCGCGGATCGAACGCACGAGCGCCAACTGAACGTCGAACGGGAGGCTGGTGGAGATGCCGTTCGGGTAGATTTCGTGGGTGCCCAGCCCCTCCGGTTCGACAAAAATCTGATGCGACTCCTTGCCGGAGAAGCGCATGATCTTGTCCTCGATCGAGGGACAATAGCGGGGCCCGATGCCCTCGATTACGCCGGTATAAAGCGGCGAGCGGTCCAGCCCGCCGCGAATGATTTCGTGCGTATGCGAATTGGTATGGGTAATCCAGCAAGGCAGCTGGCGCGGGTGTTGGGATGGATCGCCAAGAAAGGAAAACACCGGCGCCGGGTCGTCGCCCGGCTGCTCTTCCATCACCGAATAATCCAGCGTGCGGCTGTCGATGCGGGGCGGCGTGCCGGTTTTGAAACGCTTCACCGGCAAGGCGAGATCGCGCAGCCGGTGCGCCAGCGTGATGGAGGGCGGATCGCCGGCCCGCCCGGCCTGGTAATTCGACTGGCCGACATGTACCAGCCCGGCGAGGAAGGTGCCTGCGGTCAGCACCACCGCTTTGGCGTGGAAATGCAGCCCCAACTGAGTCACTACGCCGGCCACTCGATCCCCCTCCAGGATCAAATCGTCAACGGCCTGTTGAAACAGCCACAGGTTGGGCTGGTTTTCCAGGCGGCGGCGAATGGCCTGCCGATAGAGAACACGGTCGGCCTGAGCGCGGGTCGCCCGCACGGCCGGGCCCTTGCTGGAATTCAGGATGCGAAACTGGATGCCGGCCTCGTCGGTCGCGGCCGCCATGGCGCCGCCCAGGGCGTCCACCTCCTTGACCAAGTGGCCTTTGCCAATGCCGCCGATCGAGGGATTGCACGACATTTGACCAAGAGTTTCGATGTTGTGCGTCAGCAACAGCGTGTTCAGGCCCATGCGCGCGGCGGCCAACGCGGCTTCCGTGCCGGCGTGGCCGCCGCCGATTACGATGACATCGAATTGGGTAGGATAAAACATGGCTCGAACGGGCGCGGGAAACGAGGCCGAATCATAACCCAAAATGCCGCTTGTTTCACGTGAAACAAGCGCCGGAATCTCCCGTGGGTTATTTTCCGATGCAGAACCGGGAGAAGATTTCCCCCAGCAAGTCGTCCGCGCTGAATTCGCCGGTAATGCTGGAAAGCGCGACCTGTGCCGCTTTAAGCTCCTCCGCAAACAGCTCGACGCGGCCGTCGCAAGAGCCGGCCAGGGCAAGATGTTCGCCGGCCTCGCGTAGTGCGCTCAGGTGACGCGCGCGCGCCATGAACGCGCCCTCCTCCCCGTGTTGGCGCCCGGCGAGCTGCAGCAGGTGGCGGTGAAGCAGCTCCATGCCGGCACCGGTTTTGGCGGAAAGATAAACGGCCGTGGCGCCACCGTTTTCCTCAACCCTGGGCTCCGTTCCCTGCAGGTCGATTTTATTGAACACCCGCACCAGCGGCAACCCCGGCGGCAGTCCGGCAATGATGTCCCTGTCTCCCGGCCCTTCGCCATGCGTCGCGTCGATGAGCAGCAAGGCGGCGTTGGCGTGCGCGATCGCTTGCCAAGTCCGGGCGATACCGATTTTTTCAACCTCGTCCTCGGTGTCGCGCAGGCCGGCGGTATCGACGAAGTGAAGCGCGACGCCGTCCAGTTCGATGTGCTGGCGAATCGCATCGCGGGTCGTTCCCGCCACCGGCGTGACGATCGCCACGTCCTCACCGGCCAATCGGTTGAGCAGGCTGGACTTGCCGGCATTCGGCTGGCCGATCAGGGCAATATGCATGCCCTCACGCAGCAGGCTGCCCTGCTTCGCTTGGCGGAAAACTCTTTCCAGCTGCGCGGAGATAGCCGCAAGCCGGCCGTAGGCATCCGATTCGGCGAGGAAATCGATCTCCTCTTCGGGAAAATCCAGGGTCGCTTCCACCAGCATGCGCAGCGTGATCAGCGCCTCGACCAAGCTGTGGATGGCGGCGGAGAACTCGCCGCGCAAGGAGCGCATCGCCGTCTTCGCCGCTTCGGCGGTCGCGGCGTCTATCAGGTCGACCACGCTTTCCGCCTGGGCCAGGTCCATCTTGTCGTTAAGGAATGCGCGGCGGGTAAATTCCCCAGGCTCCGCCGGGCGCGCTCCCAGCTCGAGACAGCGGGAGACCAGCAGGCGCAGCACAGCATCGCCGCCATGGCCCTGCAGTTCGAGGACATCCTCGCCGGTATAGGAATGAGGCGCGGGAAAATAGAGGGCCAGGCCCTGATCGATCACACCGCCATCGGCGGAAAAAAAACTATTCAGGGTTGCCGTGCGCGGCCGGGGCACTTTCCCCAGCATGGCGTGCGCCAGATCGGCTACGCTCTCGCCCGAAACGCGCACCACGCCTATGCCGCCCCGCCCCGGCGCGGTGGCGATCGCTACGATGGTGTCAGGTCTTGGCATGCCCTTTTTCGGCTTTGATCCGCTCAACGCTGCGCGTGACGTAATATTGCTGCGCGATCGAAAGCGTATTGTTCACGACCCAGTACAACACCAGCCCGGCCGGGAAAAAGAAGAAAAAGACGCTGAACGCGATGGGCATGATCATCATCACCTTGGCTTGAATCGGGTCGGGCGGCGTGGGGTTGAGCTTGGTCTGAATGATCATGGTCAGACCCATCACGATCGGCAGGATATAAAACGGGTCCGGTGCCGACAAGTCGTTGATCCATAGCATGAACGGCGCCTGGCGCATTTCGACGCTATTCAGCAGCGCCCAGTAAAGCGCAATGAATACGGGGATTTGCACCACGACCGGTAGACAACCTCCCAACGGATTGACCTTTTCCGTCTTGTACAATTCCATCATCGCCTGATGCAGGCGCTGGCGGTCATCGCCGTATTGCTCCTTGAGCTTTTGCAGCTTCGGCCCAAGTATCCGCATTTGCGCCATCGAGCGATAGCTTTTTGCGGACAGGGGATAAAATACCGCCTTGATCAGGACCGTCAACAGGATAATCGCCACGCCCCAGTTTTGAACCGCCTTGTGGATCCACGCCAACACCCAGAACAGCGGCGCCGCGATCACCGTCAGCATGCCGTAATCCACCGCCAGATCCAGCCCGGGCGCCACCTTGCTCAGGTGATCCTGTTCCTGCGGCCCGGTATAGAAAGACACGGTCATGCTCTTTGTGGCTCCCGGCTCGATTGTCCCCACCGGCAAAATGGTACCGACATCGTAAAGATCATCTCCCAGTTTCTTGGCGTAATATTCACGCGCCTGACCGTTGGGGGGAATCCATGCGCTGAGGAAATAAAGCTGGATCATCGCGACCCAACCATCCTTGCTTTGAGTCGGATAAGCGGCTTTGTCCTTGTCGATGTCCGAGAAACTGACTTTATGAAATTTATCCTTCTCGGTGTAGATCGCCGGTCCGGTGTAGGTCGAGATAAATTTGGGGTCGCCGGCGGGGGGGCGGCCGTTTCGCACAAGCTGGAAATAGGAATGGGGCTCGAGCCGGGCGTTGCTGCCATTAACGATCTCATAGCTGACCTCGACGACGTAACTCCCTTTGTGGAACGTGTAGATCTTGTCTACCCGCACGCCGCTCGGCTCGGCCCAGCTCAGTCTGACGGCCAGGCTGGTTTGCCCGTCGGCCAATTTGTACTGGGTTTCGGCCGCCGAGAACAATGCCTTGTGCGTCGGCAACCCGCTGCCGATCAAGCCGGACTGCGCGATATAGATATCCTTCGGCTGATCGTCCAGCAAGACCAGATTCTTGCTCTTGTCCACGCTGTCTTGGTATCTCAGCAGTTCCACCCGGCGCAAGTCACCGCCCAACGTATCGATCTCGGCAGACATTACATCGGTCCGTACCTTGATCCGTTTTCCTTCCTGCAGCGCTGCGCTGGAATCCTTGGCCAGCGCACCGGCCAGATTCACAGTGGGTTTGGGCGCCTGCGCCGCCGGCGTTTTATCCTGTGCCACCTGGGGCGCGGGGGCAACCGGATGCTGGTCCTTCTGCCATGCATCCCACAGCATGAGGATCGAAAACGAAAAAATAACGAACAATATCAGCCGTTTGGTGTCCATGTTGCCTCAATAGTTAGGGTATCGGATCATAGCCGCCCGGATGGCGGGGATGGCAGCGACAAATTCTTTTGGTTCCAAGCCACATGCCCTTGAAAATACCGTACTTTGCCAGCGCCTGGCAGGCATATTCCGAGCAGGTGGGCGAAAAACGGCAGCGCGGCCCCAGCAACGGGCTGATCAGGTACTGATAACCCTTGATCAGGGCGATCGCCAGACGCGACAAAGTATTCATGTCCGCCGCTTTTCCAACTCTTCGATAAGCCGCAAAAAATCCCGTTCGACCAGACCGTACGCCCCACGGGAAAATCCTTTACGCGCCAATAACACGATATCCAGCCCACCAATGCGGGCCTGGTTCAGGCGGAAGATTTCCCTCAGCACACGCTTGATGTAATTTCTGGCCGTCGCGCGCGGCACATTTTTTTTCGCGACAACAACGGCCAGGCGCGGAAACCCCCGCTCGTTCGGCTTTGCGATAGCCTTAAGGTATTCGCCATATATCTGGCACTTAAAAGAAAAAACGGATGAAATTTCATCCGTTTTTCTTAATCGCCTGCTTTCCTGAAAAGCATAGATGGCAGGAGCTCCTGCAAACACTACGCGCTGAGCTTCGCCCGCCCCTTGGCACGCCGTGCATTGATTACGGCGCGACCGCCGCGAGTTTTCATCCGTGCGCGAAAACCATGGGTGCGCTTACGCTTGACTACTGATGGTTGATAAGTGCGCTTCATCTTGTTACCTCAAAATCTCGTTTGGCAGAAACGTGCGATTAGACTATTTTACAAGGGTATTTGTCAATTGATATTTATCCAAATGCTTGTGGATAAGTCATCCCAAAAAGATTAAAATGCCGTTTGGTCGTATTAGCCTCTCCACGCAGCCGGAATTCCCTGGCTGCCGCTCCGAACGGAAACATCATTCCGGGCGCTTCTTTTGGGTTTCCCGATGGACAGTTTTTGGCTTGATTGCTTGAATAAATTGAAGGAGGATTTACCTCCCCAACAATTCAACACGTGGATCAAACCGCTTATATTCGATTCTTCCAACGGCGTTCCGCGACTGATTGCACCCAATCGGTTTATTTTACAATGGGTAAAGGATAAATTCCTTGGCCGCATCGAGCAATTGACGGAAACGCATTTTTCCCAGCCTTTATCGTTAATACTCGCCGCGCCAGATAACCCCCCGGAACCTTCGACCGCAGCGCCTACTGCGGGAGCTCCGCAAAAAACGCCTGCCAAAACGCACCAAAAAGCCGACAATTCCCGCCTCAACCCGCTGTTTACTTTCGCCAATTTCGTTACCGGAAAAGCAAATCAGCTCGCGCGCGCAGCAGCTATTCAAGTTGCCGAAAACCCCGGCACGGCCTACAACCCCTTGTTTGTCTACGGGGGAGTGGGTTTAGGGAAAACCCATCTGATCCAGGCTATCGGCAACCTGGTCCAGGAGCAGAACAGCAACGCCAAAATCAGCTATCTTCACGCTGAACGCTACGTTTCCGATGTGGTACGCGCTTACCAACATAAGGCCTTCGATGATTTCAAGCGCTATTATCACTCGCTGGATCTGCTGCTTATTGACGACATCCAGTTCTTCTCCGGAAAAAACCGCACGCAGGAAGAGTTTTTTTATGCGTTCAACGCCCTGATCGAGGCCCACAAGCAGGTCATCATCACGTGCGACACCTTTCCCCGTGAAATATCCGGTATGGAAGACCGCCTGATCTCGCGATTCGGCTGGGGTTTGACCGTTGCGATAGAGCCGCCCGAGCTGGAAATGCGGGTCGCCATCCTGTTGAAGAAGGCGCTGACCGAAGACATCCATCTGCAGGAAGAAGTCGCATTCTTCATCGCCAAACAGATTCGCTCCAATGTGCGTGAGTTGGAAGGCGCCCTGAAACGCGTGCTGGCCTTCTCCCGCTTCACCGGACGCCCGATCAACCTCGAACTGGCCAAGGAAGCGCTCAAGGATTTGCTTGCCGTCCAGAATCGGCAGGTTTCACTGGATAATATTCAAAAAACCGTCGCGGATTATTACAAGATCAAGGTAGCGGAAATGTTCTCGCCCAAGCGGTCAAGGAACGTTGCCCGTCCCCGGCAGCTCGCCATGGCGCTGGCTAAGGAACTGACCCACCTGAGTTATCCTGAACTCGGTGAGGCCTTCGGTGGCCGCGACCATACTACCGTCATCCATGCGTGTCGAAAAATCGCCGAATTGAGGAGCTCCGATGCAGTTATCAATCGCGACTTTGAAATTTTAATGCAGATGTTGCACGGATAAAATTGTGGGCTTAATGTGCGTAACTACTGGTCGAACTATCACCCGCAAAAGAGCAACCATTTATTCCACAGGGGAAAATACCCTTTTTCCACAGCCTTAATATAGATGTATATTATTGATTTATTGAGTTAATTAGTAATAATCCCAATAAACGCCAAGCCTTATTATTATTCTTAGGAATATATATGTTATTAATACAAACAAATAGGGATGCCTTACTAAAGCCTTTGCAGGCAGTCATCGGCATCGTGGAAAGACGGCATACCCTGCCGATATTGTCCAACGTGTTGATCGAGAAAAGCGCAGGAAGCCTGTCCGTTGTCGCGACGGATCTCGAAATACAGATTACCGCAACAACGGAAAGCGAAATCGAAGTGCCTGATTTTGCGGTGACTGCGGCGGCAAAAAAATTGCAGGACATTTGCCGGGCGTTTCCAGAAACTGCTCAGATTTCCCTGGAAAGCGACGAGTCCCGCCTTCAAATCAAGGTAGGTAAGAGCCGATTCAACCTGCAAACGCTTCCGGCCATCGATTTTCCGAAACTGGTCCCATCCACGGAGAGCCGGTCAGTAATAACATTGGGGCAGAAGAGTCTGAAAAACCTGCTGAATCATGTGCAATACGCCATGGCCCAACAGGATATCCGCTATTATCTTAATGGCTTATTACTTGTCGTTGAAAAAGGACTGCTCCGGGTGGTCACCACCGACGGCCACCGGCTCAGCATGGCAAGCTTTCCGCTCGATGATGCGGTGGAAAACATCCAAAATCAACCGCAGGAAGTGATTTTGCCGCGTAAGACCATAACCGAGCTGATAAAGCTGCTGCATGACACGGACGAAGAAGTTACGATAGAGATCGGGCAGAATCAAACCCGGTTTTCGTTCGCGAATATCGTACTGGTTTCAAAAATCGTCGAGGGCAAATTTCCGGACTACAATCGAGTCATCCCGGCCAGTTACCAGAATCATGTCGAAATTGAGCGCGCCACGCTGCTACAGGCACTACAGCGCGCGTCCATCCTGTCCAATGAAAAATTCCGGGGTGTCCGCCTGGTTCTGACGCAAGATAGCTTGCGCATCATTTGCAACAACAACGAGCAGGAAGAAGCGCAAGAGGAAATAGAGATCAGTTACGCGGGCGACGCGCTCGACATTGGTTTCAACGTCAACTACCTGCTTGACGTCCTGAATAATCTAACCGACGACGCAATCACCCTCTCATTCGGCGATGCGAACAGCAGCGGTCTGATTACCGTCCCCGGCAACGAATTCTTCAAGTATGTCGTAATGCCGATGCGCATTTGAGTTCAATTGTTTCACGTGGAACCTATAAATAATGTCTGAATACACTTCCGAAAGTATCAAAATATTGAAGGGCCTGGAGGCCGTACGCAAGCGCCCCGGCATGTATATTGGCGATACGAGCGACGGCAGCGGGTTGCACCACATGGTTTTCGAGGTGGTGGATAACGCTATCGACGAAGCGCTGGCCGGGCACTGCGACGATATCAAGGTGATTATTCATTCTGATAATTCGATCAGCGTGCACGACAACGGCCGGGGAATTCCGACCGGAATAAAGGAAGACGACGAATTCAAGCGTTCGGCAGCGGAAATCGTCATGACCGAACTTCATGCCGGCGGTAAATTCGACAGCAATTCCTACAAGGTTTCGGGTGGCCTGCATGGTGTTGGCGTATCTTGCGTGAACGCATTGTCGAAGTGGCTCAAGCTGACCATTCGCCGCGAAGGACAAACGCACGCCATGGAGTTTAGGCGCGGTGTTGCGGTCGAACCGCTCAAGATAATTGGGGTAACGGAAAAACGCGGCACGGACGTGCATTTCATGGCGGACGGGGAAATATTCGGCCAAGTGGAATTTCATTATGAAATTTTGGCGAAACGCTTGCGCGAGCTTTCCTTCCTCAACAATGGGGTAAGGATAGAACTGGCCGACCAGCGTAGCGGGAAGAGCGAAAATTTTGCTTTTAGCGGCGGCGTGAAGGGATTTGTCGAATACATCAACCGCACCAAAGCCGTGTTGCATCCCAAAGTGTTTTACGCACTGGGGGAAAAAGACGGCATAACGGTCGAAGTGGCGATGCAATGGAACGACTCCTACCAGGAAACCGTGCAGTGCTTTACCAACAACATTCCGCAGCGCGACGGAGGCTCCCACCTGACGGGACTGCGCACGGCGATGACGAGAACGCTCAACAGCTATATCGAGCAAACCGAACTGGCCAAAAAGGCGAAGGTGGAAACCGGCGGCGACGACATGCGCGAAGGCTTGACCTGCGTGTTGTCGGTGAAAGTGCCGGAACCCAAATTTTCCTCCCAGACGAAGGACAAGCTGGTTTCATCGGAAGTCCAGCCGATCGTGCAGGAAGTGGTTTCCGCCAAGCTGGCGGAATATTTGCTGGAAAGCCCGAACGACGCAAAAATCATCTGTGGCAAGATTGTCGAGGCGGCGCGTGCGCGCGAGGCCGCCCGCAAGGCGCGGGAAATAACCCGGCGCAAAGGGGTACTGGACGGTATGGGCCTGCCGGGAAAACTGGCCGATTGCCAGGAGAAAGATCCGGCAAAATCGGAAATATACTTGGTGGAGGGCGATTCCGCCGGCGGTTCCGCCAAGCAGGGACGCGACCGGAAGTTTCAGGCCATTTTGCCGCTCAAGGGTAAAATTCTTAACGTCGAACGCGCACGTTTCGACCGCCTGGTTTCCTCCCAGGAAATTGCCACCTTGATCACGGCATTGGGCACCGGCATCGGCAAGGATGAATACTCGCCGGAAAAACTGCGCTACCACCGTATCATCATCATGACCGACGCGGATGTCGACGGATCCCATATACGCACTCTGCTGCTCACTTTTTTTTACCGCCAGATGCCGGAACTGGTGGAGCGCGGCCATATTTACATTGCCCAGCCGCCGCTGTACAAGGTCAAGCACGGCAAGCAGGAGCGCTATCTCAAGGACGATCACGAGCTCAAGCAATACATGTTGCAGATGGCGCTGAGCGAGGCGGAGTTGACCACTCATGCCGGCGCGGCACCGTTGAGCAAGGAGGCCCTGGAGGAGGTGGCCAAGGAGTTTCTCCTGGCTGAAGCGATTGTCGAGCGCCTGAGCCGCATCATTGCCGAACCGGTGCTCTACGCACTGCTGAAAAATATCGAGCTGGACCTGAGCGATCTGGCCGCCGCGAGCGCCAGCGCCGAACGGGTTAAGACGGCGCTGGCCAACGATCTTTACACTGTTTCGGCGGTTTACGACGAAGCTACCGAAAATTGCCGTCTGGTGATCAGCAAGATGATGCACGGCAACCTGCAGATCAGCTATCTGGACCGGGATTTCCTGCAGAGCGGAGATTATGTCCAGTTGTCCAAAACTGCGCAGATACTGGATGGGCTGCTCAGGGAGGGAGCCGGCATCAAACGCGGCGAGCGCAGCCAGGCGGTCAGCGAATTCAAGCAGGTGATGGACTGGCTGCTGGAAGAAGTCAAGCGCGGCATGGGAATCCAGCGCTACAAAGGTCTCGGCGAGATGAATCCGGAGCAGTTGTGGGAGACCACGATGGACCCGCGGGTGAGACGGCTGCTCAAGGTGCAGATCGAGGACATCATCGCGGCCGACGGCATTTTCACCACCTTGATGGGCGATCAGGTCGAGCCGCGGCGCGCCTTTATCGAAAACAACGCGCTCGGGGCGAGAAATCTCGATATCTGAGGTGGGATCCCATGCGACATGGGATATTTTCTGCACCGTCGTCGACAACTACGGCGACATCGGGGTGTGTTGGCGTCTCGCCCGGCAGCTGGCGGCGGAACACGGGTTAACGGTGCGGCTTTGGGCCGACGACCTGCCGAGTTTCCATCGAATCTGTCCGGAAGCCGACCCGCGGCTTCCGATTCAGACCCTCCGCAGTGTAGAAATAAGGCAGTGGAGCGAAGCCAATTTGTCGGTTGTTCCCGCCGATGTGGTGATCGAAGCCTTCGCCTGCGACATGCCGGAAACCTACTTGGCGACCATGGCGACGAGCGGGCGCAAGCATGCCTGGGTCAACCTGGAATACCTCAGCGCGGAAACCTGGATCGACAGCCATCACGGCCTCCCCTCGCCCCATCCCAGACTGCCGCTGATCAAGTATTTTTTCTTTCCGGGTTTTTCCGAAGATAGCGGGGGACTTTTAGCCGAGACCGGCTTGGCCGGCCGCCGCCTTCGGTTTCAGGCCCAGCCGGCGTTGCGGGAAGCGTTTTGGCGCAGCCTGGACATGCCCGCTCCGGGCGCGGAGGAACTCCGCATTTCGCTTTTTTGCTACGCGGATAATGCCGCCCAGGCGCTGTTTTCATTCTGGTCCGAGGGCACGATGCCGGTGCTATGCGTCGTGCCGGAGGGGGTCGCGGCAGCGCAGATTTCGGAGTTTTTCCGCCGACCCTACTCCGGCGCGGGGAACCATTTCGGAAAAAAGAATCTTATTGTCAGGGTGTTACCTTTTCTGGAGCAGGATGCCTATGACCGGCTGTTATGGGCGTGCGATTTCAACTTCGTGCGGGGCGAAGATTCTTTCCTCCGCGCGCAATGGGCCGCGCGGCCGATGGTCTGGCAGATTTACCCGCAGCGGGAAGAGGCGCACAGGCCGAAACTGAGGGCTTTCCTGAGCCGATATTGCGCCGATTTGGCGCCGGCCGCAGCCGCGGACCTGGACGCTTTTACCGATTCCTGGAACCGGGGCGGCGCTGTCCGCCCGGATTGGGACGGCCTGTGGCGCCATCGGCCCGTGCTGGACCAGCATGCACGGGAATGGGCGAACACCCTGATGAAAAAAGAAGATTTGGCCACAAAGCTGGTGAATTTTTGCAACAATAAGTTACAATAGCCGACTTTTTATCCGCACAACTTTATAACCTTCCGCAGGAATAGACATGAAAACTGCTCAAGAAGTCCGTCCAGGCAACGTAATCATGATCGGCAACGACCCGATGGTGGTCCTGAAAGCCGAGTACACCAAGTCCGGCCGCAATGCATCCGTGGTCAAAATGAAAATGAAAAATCTGCTGACCGGCTCCGGTTCCGAAGCCGTCTATCGGGCGGACGACAAGTTTGAAGTGGTCATTCTCGAACGCAAGGAAGTGACTTATTCCTACTTTGCCGACCCGATGTTCGTTTTCATGGACACCGAATACAATCAGCACGAGGTTGAACAGGAAAACCTGGGCGATGCCGTGAACTATCTCGAAGACGGCATGCCCTGCGAAGTGGTGTTCTATCAGGGTAAGGCGATCTCGGTCGAGCTGCCCACTACCGTGGTGCGCGAAATCATTTACACCGAACCCGCCGTGCGCGGCGATACTTCCGGCAAGGTATTGAAGCCGGCGAAGATTTCCACCGGTTTTGAATTGCCGGTCGCTCTGTTCTGCGAGATCGGCGACAAGATCGAAATCGATACCCGCACCGCCGAGTTCAAGCGCCGCGTCGCCGCCTGAACCAGCAGGAAGCAGAAAAAAAGGGGCGACAAGCCCCTTTTTTATTTACTAATTCAAACCGCTTTTACTCTTCCGCGGTCGCCATCTGTTCCGTAAAGCCGCACTCTTTCTGCGGACAGACTTTTTCCGTTCCGCGGCGCTTGGTGGTCTTGATAGTCAGCACCGGCCAGCCGCACTTCGGGCAGTTTTCGGCGATGGGCGGGTTCCACACGGCGTATTTGCAATCCGGATAAGTGTTGCAGGAATAAAACATCTTGCCGTACCGGCTCTTGCGCTCGATCAAACTGCCTTTCTTGCATTCCGGGCAGACCACGCCCGAATCCCTCGGTTTTTCCAGCGGCTCGATGAATTTGCACTTGGGGTACGCTGAGCAGCCGATGAATTTGCCGTAGGGGCCGGACTTGATGTGCAACGGACTGTCGCACTTGGGGCAAAGCCGTCCTTCCACCACCACCGGTTCGTCCGGCTTGACTTCGCCGTCCATGCTGCGGGTGTAGTCGCATTCCGGATAGCCGCTGCAACCGACGAACTTGCCCCGCTTGCCCAGCCTGACCGACAGGGGCTTGCCGCATTTCGGGCAGGCTTCGTCGAGTTGTTCGTGGGTGATGTCCTTGCGTTCGATATTCTTCTTTTCGTCGATTTGCTGGCTGAAGCCCTTCCAGAAATCCGCCAACACCGGAATCCACTCCTTGTCGCCGTTGGAGATTACGTCGAGCTGGTCTTCCAGCTTGGCGGTAAAATCGTAATCGACATAGCGCGTAAAGTGTTCGGTGAGGAACTTGTTGACCACGGAACCCACATCGGTGGGGAAAAAGCGTTTCTTGTCGAGAACCACATATTCCCTGGCCTGCAGGGTCGAGATGATGCTGGCGTAGGTCGAGGGGCGGCCGATGCCGTGCTCTTCCAGATCCTTGACCAGGCTGGCCTCGGTATAGCGCGGCGGCGGCTGCGTGAAATGCTGTTCGCCGTAGAGCTTGTCGAGGGCGACCACCTCGCCTTTTTCCAGCGGCGGCAACTTGCTTTCGCCCTCTTCCTCCTGGTCGTCCTCGCTTTCCTGGTAGACCGCGATAAAGCCGGGGAAAACCAGCGTCTGGCCGGAGGCGCGGAACAGGGTGGCATCGTCCGCCACGGCGAGATCCAGGCTGACGGTATCGAATTTCGCCGGACTCATCTGGCATGCCAGCGTGCGCTTCCAGATCATTTCGTAGAGCTTGGCCTGATCGGCCGTGAGGAACGCCCGCACGCTGTCCGGCGTGCGCAGGATGGACGTCGGCCGGATGGCTTCGTGCGCTTCCTGGGCGTTCTTGGATTTGTTCTTGTACTGCACCGGCTGTTTGGGCAGATAGTCCGGCTCGAACTTGCCGGCGATATAGTCGCGGATTTCGGCCAGGGCCTCGTTGGCCAGGTTGACCGAATCGGTACGCATGTAAGTGATCAAACCGACCGCGCCGCCGCCGGTGTCGATCCCCTCGTAAAGCTGCTGCGCCACCCGCATCGTGCGGTCGGTAGTGAAACCGAGCTTGCGCACGGCTTCCTGCTGCAGGGTGGAGGTGGTAAAGGGCGCGGTGGGCTGGCGCTGCTTGCGTTTCTTGTCGACCTGGACCACGGTTGCCCGGCCGTTGCCGCCCTTGTTCAGGTACTCGACAACGTCCGCCTGCGCCGTATCGGTACCGATGCTGAACTGCCCCAGTTTTTCGCCCTTGTACTGGAACAGCTTGGCGGAGAATTTCTGCCGGCCCTTGTGGGAATCGAGATGGATGCTCCAGTATTCCTGGGTCTTGAACGCCAGGATCTCGGCTTCGCGCTCGACGATCATGCGCAGCGCCGGACTTTGTACCCGCCCGGCGGACAGGCCGCGCCGGATCTTGCGCCATAGCAGCGGCGAGAGATTGAACCCGACCAGGTAGTCCAGCGCCCGCCGCGCCTGCTGCGCATTGACCAGCGGCATCAGGATGTCGCGCGGTGCGGCGACGGCGGCCTGCACGGCGGACTGGGTGATCTCGTGGAACACCACGCGCTTCACGTTTTTCTTGGCGAGCAGTTTCTTGGATTTCAGGATTTCCGCCAGGTGCCACGCTATGGCTTCCCCTTCGCGGTCCGGGTCGGTCGCCAGATAGACGTTGTCGGCGAGCTTGACGGCCTTGGCGATGGCATCGACGTGCTTGGCATTGCGCTCGATCAGCTGATACTTCATCTTGAAATCGTGCTCGGTATCGACCGCCCCCTGCTTGGGCACCAAGTCGCGCACATGGCCGTAGGAAGCGAGGATTTCGAAATCCGGGCCGAGGTATTTTTTCAGGGTTTTGGCTTTGGACGGGGACTCGACGATCAGGAGGCTGGCAGACATGCGCTCTCGCAAAAAATTAGTGGGTTTGGGCGCGGATGATAATGAAAAACCGGCGGGGATGACAACAACCGGTTAATGCATGGTAGGCTGGGAATCGCCGAACAGCAAGTCCTCGATGAACATGAAATCGCTCGCCTGGCCCTGGCTCCACAACACGATCAGCACGGTCCATTTGACCTGTTCGAGCGAAACTTCCTGCTCGTTGAGCGCCATAACCCGATCGACGACCCATTCCCGCTGAACCGGATTGATGATGCCGGAGGTTTCGAGAAACAGCAGGAAGCCGCGCGACTCGGTGCCGATCTTCGCTTCCTCCGCCTCGGAGTAGAAGCGTTGCGCGCGGGAGCCGGCCAAGCCGGGCAGCGGATCCTGCCGGGCGAGGGTCTCCAGGCCGCCGATCCATGACATGGCGAGGTTGATCTCGTCCCGGTCGAAGCCCGCCGCGCTCAACTCGCGCGTCAGCGTTCCCTCGTCGGGATAGACGTCCACCTCAAAATAGTTTTCAAACAAGTAAACCAGAATTTCGAACATTATGCGCGCTTCGGTGAGGAGTTCCGCGTTGGAATCAGCCGGATGGAGCAATCCTTTGGTAGAGCCCGCCGGGCAGGCTGGCGACGTGTCCTTCCAGCTCCAGTTGCAACAGCATGGCGCAAACGCTATCGCTCGTCAAGCCGCTGGATTCGGCCAGCGCATCGATGCCGACGGGGTCGAAGCCGAGTGCATCGAGCAACGGGCAAGGCGCGCCGGCCGCATCTTCACCCGGTTTGGCGGCGGGCTGCGACGGCCATTTCAACTCATCGAGGATGTCGCCGGCGCATTCGACCAGCTTGGCGCCCTGCTTGATCAGGGCATGGCTGCCCTTGGACAGGGGTGAATGGATCGAGCCGGGAATTGCGAACACCTCCCGCCCCTGCTCCACCGCGAGCCGGGCCGTGATGAGCGAGCCGCTGCGCAGCGCCGCCTCGACCACCAGGCAGCCCTGGGAAAGGCCGCAGATGATGCGGTTGCGGCGCGGGAAGTTGTGTGCCTTGGCGAGGGTGCCCAGCGCGAACTCGGACACCAGCACGCCGTGCTCGGCCAGCTGGTGGGCCAAGGCGTGGTTGCGCGACGGGTAGACGATGTCCAGGCCGGTGCCGACGACGGCGATGCTGCTGGACGCTCCCGCCAGGCCGCCCCGATGAGCGGCCGCGTCGATGCCCAAGGCCAGGCCGCTGACGATGCACAGGCCGTTGTCGCTCAGGCTGTGGGAAAACGATTCCGCGTTGGCGGCCCCCTGCGGAGTGGCGTTGCGGCTGCCGACAACCGCCAGCGCGGGCCGGTTGAGCAGATCGCGCCGGCCCTTGGCGTAAAGCAGGGGCGGCGGGTCGGGGATTTGCAGCAGTGCCTGCGGGTAATCCGCATCGGCCAGGGTGATGACGTGGTTGGCGTCGTTTTCGAGCCAGTCGTCGAGTGGCGCGAGCGCCTGTCGGGGGATGCCGGCGCGGATGCCATCCGCCACCGGCTTGCTGACTACGTCGGTCAGGGAGGCATAGGACGCGGCGTAGATATTTTCGGGCTCGCCGAACGCGCGCAGCAGCTTACGGTAGGTTTCGCCGCCCAGCCCCGGTATCAGGCTCAGGCCAACCCAGCTGGCGATATCGTCGTTCATCCGCCGGCTCGGCGCCGGGTCAGGGCGTGCGCACGTCGTCCAGCAGCTGCACCGGCCGCGTGGTTTGCATCACCAGGGCGTAAGATAGCTTGTCGAAGACGCGGAAGACGAACACCAGCCCGTAGCGCTCGTCCGGCAGCTTGACGATTTCCGGCGAAGCCTTGTCGCTCTCGTTGGGCTTTACGCTTCGGCCGTGGCGGTAAATCGCCAGCACATGGCCGATTTCCAGCCCGTTCCGCCCGCCCCGGTTCAGGGTGACGATCGCGCCCGAACCGACTTCGGCCACGCCGCCATATGCCGAGATGACGCGGCCGCTGACGATCTGCTCCGGGGCGTGGGGCACGTAGGCGTTGACCGCCTCCTCTTTTGCCTCGACCAAGCGGTCGCCGATGTTGATTTCCTGGACGGACTTGGTGATTTCGATCGTGGCGGGCCCGCCGTAGCGCGTGACCTTGGCGTCGCCCAGGTATACCGCTTCATACCCCAGTACGGCCCCGCTATCCGGGTCGGCCAGCGCCTTGCCCGGGCGGTAGATCTGCCAGTGCAGCGGCCCGCCTTCCGGGATGGTTTGCACGTAGGCGGTATTGCCGGCGCCGAGGACAACGCGGCTCTCGTCCGTGTCGATGATGTACGGTGCGGTCTCCAGCGCCCCTTCCTCGATCACCAGCGGTTTGCTGAGGAACGGGCCGATCTCGGTTTGCGGGATGCTCGGAATGGCGGCGGCCTCGGTCTGTTCGGCGCGCACGCGCGGGCTCAGCCGTACCGTTTCCTGGCCCTTGACCAGACGCAGTTCGGGTGAGCCGTTGCGGGTGTCGAGCACGATCATGTCGCCGGGATAAATCCAGTGCGGGTTCTTGATTTGCTGCCGGTTCATTTTCCAGATTTCGGGCCAGCGCCACGGCTCCTTGAGGAATTTTCCCGAGACGCCCCAGAGCGTGTCTCCTTTCGCCACCACATAATGGTCGGGAGGGTTGTCCCGTAGCGCAATTTCGGCGGCATAAGACAGCGAACTAAAGCCGAAAAGCAAAATCAGAGCTAAAATAGGCGTTTTCATGGACAGGCCTCAATCGTGGGTTGTCCCTGGCGGGCGCCGACGTGGGCACCACAATCCTTAACGAATTCAGGGGTTGGGTCGGATTTTGCAGGTAATTGATTAAACAAGCAAGCATTACATTATGGCCATTTTGAAGATACTGCGTTATCCCGACGAGCGGCTGCACACCGTAGCCGCTCCCGTCGCCGAAGTGAACGACGAAATCCGTCGCCTGGCGGCGGATATGGCGGAAACCATGTACGCCGCGCCCGGCATCGGCCTCGCCGCCACCCAGGTCAACGCCCACTGCCAGCTCATCGTGGTGGACATTTCCGAGGAGCGCAACAGCCTGCTGGCATGCATCAATCCGACCATCCTGGCGAGCGACGGGAAAAAAGAGCACGAGGAGGGCTGCCTGTCCGTTCCAGGCATTTATGAGACCGTCACCCGCGCCGAAAGAGTCACGGTGCGGGCGCTGAACCTCGAGGGAAAGCCCTTCACCGTCGAGGCGGAGGGATTGCTGGCGATCTGTCTCCAGCACGAGATCGATCACTTGCGAGGCAAGGTGTTCGTCGAATACCTGTCGCGCCTGAAACTCAACCGCATCCGCCAGAAGATGAAGAAGCTGATGCAGGAAACCTTATAGTAATCAGTTTTCAGTCGATCCGAAACTGACAACTGACAACTGACAACTGACAATGAAACTGATTTTCGCCGGTACGCCGGAATTTGCGGCGGCGGCGCTGGCCGCGCTGCTTGACGCGGGGCACGAGATCGCCCTGGTGCTGACCCAGCCCGACCGGCCGGCCGGCCGCGGCATGAAGCTAACGCCCAGCCCGGTCAAGCAACTGGCGTTGCAGCACGGCGTCACCGTGCTGCAACCGCTAAGCCTGAAAGACGCCGAGGTTCAGGCCCGGCTCGCGGCGGTTGGGGCCGAAGCGATGATCGTCGCCGCCTACGGCTTGCTGCTGCCGCCGGCGGTGCTGTCGATTCCCCGCCGCGGCTGCCTCAACATCCACGCCTCGCTGCTGCCGCGCTGGCGCGGTGCGGCGCCGATCCAACGCGCCCTGCTGGCGGGCGATGCCGAAACCGGCATCACCATCATGCAGATGGACGAGGGGCTGGATACCGGCGCCATGCTCATGCGCGCGGCGCTGCCGATTGCCGCCGAAGATACCGCGCAGACCCTGCACGACAAGCTGGCGGCACAGGGCGCGGCGACGATCGTTGCCGCGCTGCGCCAGCTGGAGCAAGATGCGCTGCCGGCGCAGCTCCAGGACGCCGCGGCGGCGACTTACGCGGCCAAGCTATCGAAGGCGGAAGGATCGATCGACTGGCGCCGGAGCGCCGTGGAGCTGGCTCGCGCGGTGCGCGCTTATAATCCGTTTCCCGTCGCGCAGGCCCGTTTCCAGGGCGAAACCTGGCGCGTCTGGCAGGCGCGGGCGGTGGACCGGCCGGGTGCGCCGGGCAAAGTCTTGGCGGCGGACAAGGACGGCATCCTGGTCGGCTGCGGCGAAGGCGCGCTGCTGTTGATCGAACTCCAGAAAGCGGGCGGCAAGCGGCTGCCGGCGGCAAGCTTTCTGGCGGGGAATCCGCTCGCGCCGGGTCAAGAATTCGACGCTTGATTTTGCCGGGCGCGCACCCATTTCAGCGCTACGGCTCACAGTCACGGGAGGAATCAGCCATGTTCGGAAACACCCTGAAAACCGCCATCCTGATGGCCGCCATCGTTGCCCTGTTCGGCGTGATCGGCGCGATGCTGGGCGGCGGCAACGGCATGCTGCTGGCGCTGGCGTTCGCCGCGGCGATGAACGTGTGGGCCTACTGGAATTCGGCCGACATGGTGCTGCGCATGTACAACGCGCAGGAGGTGGACGAAACCGGCGCGCCCCACTTCTACCGCATGATCCGCGACCTGACCCAGCGCGCCGGCCTGCCGATGCCGCGCGTCTACATCATCGACGAGGCCCAGCCCAACGCCTTCGCCACCGGGCGCAACCCGGAGCACGCCGCCGTCGCGGCAACCAGCGGCATCCTGCAAATGCTCACCGAGCGCGAATTGCGCGGGGTGATGGCGCATGAGCTGGCCCACGTCCGCCACCGCGACATCCTGATTTCGACCATTTCGGCAACCATGGCGGGCGCGATTTCCGCCCTGGCGAACTTCGCCATGTTCTTTGGCGGACGTGGCGAGGATGGCCGCCCGGCCAACCCGATCGCCGCCATTCTCGTCGCTCTGCTCGCGCCGTTGGCGGCGGCGCTGATCCAGATGGCGATTTCCCGGTCGCGCGAATTCGAGGCCGACCGCGGCGGTGCGGAAATCAGCGGCGATCCGCGTGCGCTGGCCGACGCCCTGGCCAAGATCGAGCGCTACGCCCAGGGCCTGCCGCTCATGGCGGCCGAGGCGCACCCGGAAACGGCGCAGATGATGATCATCAACCCATTGTCCGGCGGCGGCCTGAGCGGCCTGTTCCGCACCCATCCGGCCACCGAGGAGCGCATCGCCCGGCTGATGGAGATGGATCGGCGTCCGTGAAAACCCCCTACCGCGAAGGCGCAAAGACGCCAAGGGATCGCAAAGAACCGTGCGAAATCACTAGGACTTCCTCCGCGCCTGCTTTGCGCCTTCGCGCCTTTGCGGTGGATTTTGAATTTCTCTCAACCTCTCCGGGCAAAAACCCTTGATCGAATCCCAACGCCTGGCCAGCACGGCTGTCGCCCAAGTTTTGGCTGGACGCAACCTCAACCAGGTTCTTCTCGACCTCTTCTCCCGCCGCGCGGCGCTGACGCCGCCGCAGCGCGCCGCCGCCCAGGACATGAGCTACGGTACGCTGCGTTTTTACGGGCAGCTGCGCGCGGTGCTCGACCAGCTGCTGCAAAAGCCGCTGCAGGATGAGGCGGTGCGCGCGCTTCTCCTGGTGGCGCTGTACCAGCTGCAATACAGCCGGGCGGCGGAGCATGCGGTGGTGGATCATGCCGTCAGGTCCGCCCAGGCGGTCGGCAAGCCGTGGGCCAAGGGCCTGGTCAATGCCGTGCTGCGCAACTTCCTGCGCCGGCGGCCGGCCTTGCTCGAGCGCGCCGCGGCGCGCGAGGAAGGCCGCCTTTCCCATCCGCAGTGGTGGATCGATGCCGTGCGCGGGCAATATCCGCAAGACTGGGAGGCGATCCTGGAAGCCGACAACCAGCATCCGCCGATGACGCTGCGGGTGAACAGCCGGGCGGCCGCCACGGAAGACTACCTGGCGCGGCTGAACGAGCAGGGCATCGCCGCAACGCAGGTTGGCGACAGCGCGATCATGCTGGCGCAGCCCTGCGCGGTGGACAAGCTGCCCGGCTTCGGCGAAGGCGCGGTGTCGGTGCAGGATGCCGGCGCGCAGTCGGCGGCGCCGCTGCTGGATGTCGCCGACGGCATGCGCGTGCTCGATGCCTGCGCCGCCCCCGGCGGCAAGGCCGCGCACCTGCTGGAGCTGGCCGGCATCGAGCTGACCGCGCTTGACAGCGATCCGGCGCGGCTGAAAAAAATCGGGCAGACCTTGCATCGCCTCAAGCTCGAAGCGCGCTGCGTCGCCGGGGATGCGGCCCGCCCCGAGGACTGGTGGGACGGCAGGCCGTTCCAGCGCATCCTGGCCGACGTGCCATGCAGCGCGTCGGGCGTGGTTCGGCGCCATCCCGACATCAAGTGGCTGCGGCGCGAGGCGGATATCGCCGCCTTCGCCGCGCAGCAGGCAAAAATCCTGGATGCGCTGTGGCGCACGCTGGAGAGTGGTGGTAAATTGCTGTATGCCACCTGTTCCGTGTTCGCGGTGGAAAACCAGGACCAGATCGCCGGCTTCCTGGCGCGGCACGAGGACGCCCGGCGCTTGCCGCTATCACCATCATTATTGCCGGATGCACGGGACGGGCAGCTGATACCCGATGCCCGGCACGACGGCTTTTACTATGCGCTTCTGTATAAATCCTGATTTTTCTACCCGCGCCAGGGCTTGCCTGCTGGCGCTCATCCTGTTTCTGCCGCTGGCGGCGCGTGCCGAGGGCATCGAGGTCAAGGCCGCCGAGCTGGCTCCGGTGGAAGAAGCCTACATGCTCAACGCCGAGCTGGAAATCAGCCTCAGCCCGGCCCTCGAAGACGCCCTGAACAAGGGCGTTCCGCTTTATTTCGTCACCGAGTTCGAGCTGAAAAAGCCGCGTTGGTACTGGCTCGACGAGACAGTCGCCGCGGCGCAGCAGCACGTTCGCCTGAGCTATCACGCGTTGACCCGCCAGTACCAGCTCAATTCCAACGGCCAGTACCGCAACTTTTCGTCCCTGGGCGAGGCCCGCCGCGAGCTGGGCCGGCAGCACGAGTGGCTGGTGGTCGAGAAGGGGCAGGCGAAAAAGCATACGGTCTACGTGGCCGGGCTGCGCATGAAGCTGGACATGACCATGCTGCCCAAACCCTTGCAGGTGAACGCGCTGGCGTCCAAGGAATGGAACCTGGATTCGGAATGGTATCGCTGGAACCTGACTCCCTGATGCCGAGAGGTTGTAAAAAATCCTGCTGCGCTTGCCATGTCGGGGTCGGGCGGTGCTCGGAATCCTCATGTATTTCCATATACATTCCGGTTCCTGTGCTCCGTCCTCCCTCAACCTGGCTGCGCTCGCGACGGATTTTTTCACAACCTCTGACTGGCGGCCGGCGGCAACCATGAAATACGTGTTGATCCTGTGCGTCAGCCTCGGCGCGGTTGCCCTGTATCTGCTCGCCAACGCCAGCGCCAACACGGCGGCGTTCGCTCATTACTACACCCTGCTGCTCGGTCTGAACGGCCTGCTGGCCGCGTGTTTGCTGGCCCTGATCGGCTACCAGCTGTGGGATCTGCGGCGCAAGCTCAAGGCGCGTGTGTTCGGCTCGAAGCTGACCTTGCGCCTGTTGCTGATGTTCGCGCTGATGGCGGTGCTGCCCGGCATGCTGGTGTACGGGGTGTCGGTGCAGTTTTTGAGCAAGAGCATCGAGTCCTGGTTCGACGTGCGCGTGGACACCGCGCTGGAAGGCGGCCTTAACCTTGGGCGCAGTGCGCTCGACAACCTGCTGCGCGATCTCACCAAAAAAGGCGAATACATGGCGCTGGCGCTGACGGACAAGCCGGACGGCGACCACGTGACGCAGCTCAACGACTTGCGCGAACAGGCCGGCGTGCAGGAGGCGACGCTGTTCAGCGGGCGCGGCGCCATCATCGCCTTTTCCGGCAGCGAGCGGGCCAGCATGCTGCCCGACCGGCCCCTCCCCTCGCTGTTGCGCCAGGTGCGCCAGCAGCAGCCGTACAGCGCGATCGAGGCGGTGCCGGAAAAAGGCCTGTTCCTGCGGGTCGTCGTCCCGGTCAACGTTCTCGGCCTGACCGAAAGCGTGCGCGTATTGCAGCTGCTGCAGCCGGTTCCGGCGCGGCTTGCCAAGGATGCGGAAACGGTGCAGGCGGGTTACCGCGATTACCAGGAACTTTCCGTGTCCCGGCTGGGGTTGAAGCGGATCTACGGCCTGACGCTGACGCTGGCGCTGCTGTTGGCGCTGCTCTCCGCGATCGCCCTGGCGTTCGTGCTCAGCGCGCGCCTGTCCGCGCCGCTCAGCCTGCTCGCCAAGCGCACGCAGGCGATCGCCTCGGGCGATTTCAGCGAAATGCCGGCGGTGCGCAGCCGCGACGAACTGGACGCGCTGATGCAATCGTTCAACGACATGACCCGCCAGCTGGCGGAAGCGCGCGAGGTGGTCGAATTCAACCAGCGCCAGCTCGAAACCTCGAAGGCATATCTGGAAAGCATCCTGGCGCACCTGTCGAGCGGCGTGCTGGCTTTCGACGAAAATCTCCGCTTGAAGACCATGAACCCCGCCGCCGCCGACATTCTCGGCGTCGATTTGTCCGCCCTGAGCGGGCGGCGGCTGTATAAGTGGGCGCTCAACGACGACGCGCTGAAGGATCTGGCGCATGATGTGGAAAACCTGTTCCGCTCGGGCGAGGGCAAGGAATGGCAGAAACAGATGGATTACCCCGGCGGGAGCGGCAACCCGACAGGAAACCGGGTCCTGCTGGTGCGCGGCACGCGTTTGCCGGCGGCGGTGGGTAACGATTACATCGTGGTGTTCGACGACATCACCCATTTGCTCCAGGCGCAGCGCGACGCCGCATGGGGCGAGGTGGCGCGGCGCTTGGCGCACGAAATCAAGAATCCGCTGACGCCGATCCAGCTTTCGGCCGAGCGGCTCGAGCACAAGCTGGCCGGCAAGCTGGCGCCGCCGGACACGGATATCCTGCAGCGCGCGACGCAGACCATCGTCAACCAGGTGACCGCGCTGAAGAGCATGGTGAACGCATTCAGCGAGTATGCCCGGACGCCCAGCCTGAACTTGCAGGGGATCGACCTGAACCGGCTGATTCACGAAATCCTGGCGCTGTACGAGCACTCCGACGCCCATATCGAAACCCGCCTGGCGCCTGACCTGCCGCCGATCGTGGGCGATCCGACCCTGCTGCGCCAGGTGGTGCACAATCTGCTGCAAAACGCCCAGGATGCCCTGGCCGGCGTGGATGCGCCGCAGATCGTGGTGGAAACGGGCGTGGACGACAGCGCGGTCCGCCTGGACATCCGCGACAACGGCTGCGGTTTTCCGGAGGAGCTGATGGCGCGGCTATTCGAGCCCTACGTCACCACCAAGCCGAAAGGCACCGGGCTGGGGCTGGCGATCGTCAAGAAAATCATCGAGGAGCACCACGGCAGGATGAAAGTCGAAAACATTCAACCGCGCGGCGCCAGCGTAAGCGTGTACTTACCTCGCGGGAGGGCTGTATAAATGGCGGTAAATCAGATTTTGGTGGTGGATGACGAAGTCGGCATCCGTGAACTGCTGCGGGAGATTCTGGAGGACGAAGGCTACACCGTCGCGCTGGCGGAAAATGCGAGCGCAGCGCGGGACTACCGCAGCCGGAAAAGGCCCGACCTGGTGCTGCTCGACATCTGGATGCCCGACACCGACGGCGTGACTTTGCTGAAGGAGTGGGAAAGCAATGGCCTGCTGACCATGCCGGTCATCATGATGTCCGGCCACGGCACGATCGATACCGCGGTGGAAGCGACGCGCATCGGCGCCGCCGATTTCCTGGAAAAGCCGATCTCCCTGCAGAAACTGCTCGGCACGGTGGAGCGCGCGGTGAAGAAGGGCGAGCCGCCGTCGTTCAACGGCGAGGCGCTAGCCCGGCTGGGCGCGGGCGCTGTGGTGGGCGAATTGAAGAAACGGCTGGAACAAGTCGCCAGCCTGGCCACCCCGCTGCTGCTGGCCGGCGAAGCCGGCGCCGGCATGGAGCTGTGCGCGCGCTACCTGCACCGGCCGGATACGCCGTGGCTTGCGCCGGAAGCTTACTCGGTCCTGGCGGACGACCCGATGGGCCTGCTCGAACAGGCGCGCGACGGCCTGCTCTATCTGGACGAGGTCGGCGGCCTGGGCAAACTCGAACAAAAGGGGCTGGCGCTGATCCTGAACAAGCGCGAGAAATACAACGTGCGTCTGGTCTGCGCCAGCACCATGCCTTTGCCCCAGCGGGTCGGTGACGGCGCGTTCGACGGCCGGCTGTTCCAGGTGCTCAGCGGCTTGACCCTGACCGTGCCGAGCCTGCGCGAGCATCGCGAGGACATTCCCGACCTGGCGCGGCGGGCGCTGGCGCGGCTGGTCGAGACCGGCCAATCCCCGCCGCGCCGGCTTGGCGCCGCCGCGCTCCAGCTGTTGCAGAACGAAAAATGGCCGGGAAATCTGCCGCAGCTCGACAACGCGGTGAAAACCCTGGCGCTGACCGCGCTGGAAGAGGAAATTTCCGCCGCCGACGTCGGCCGAGTGCTCGGCCAGTTCGCCCCGCCCGCCGCAGTGACTGCCAGGGTTGAGCTGCCGCTCGACCAGCCGCTGCGCGAGGCGCGCGACGAATTCGAGCGGATTTATTTCGAACACCAGATCCGGGTCGCCGGCGGCAGCATGAGCCGGCTGGCGGAAAACGTCGGCCTGGAGCGCACCCACCTTTACCGCAAACTGAAGCAGCTCGGCATTACGCCGACCAAAAGCTGACTGAGAGTCAGTCAAGATGAAACAGCGGGATGCGCGAGTTGTTGAGGGTGGGCGCAGCCGTACATGTCAGGCTGAAGCCTGACCCACAGATCACCGTGAATCAAGTTGACTGACGAAATAACAACAGGATCAAGCCAATGAGCCAGACAGAAGAGAGTGCTTCGCCGCACCAGGAGGGCTTTTTCGCCCTTTCCCTTGCCGCAATCGGCGTCGTTTTCGGCGATATCGGCACCAGCCCGCTTTATACCATGAAGGAAATATTCCACGGCGCCCATGCCGTTGCGCCGGTCCACGACAACGTGTTGGGCGCGCTGTCGCTGGTGTTGTGGGCGCTGCTGATCGTGGTGTCGCTCAAGTACGTGGTCTTTATCATGCGCGCCGACAACAACGGCGAAGGCGGCATCATGGCGCTGCTGGCGCTGACCCTGAAAAACGCGCCGCGCGACGCCCGCTCGCGCTGGCTACTGACCATCATGGGGCTGTTCGGCGCCGCCCTGTTCTATGGCGACGGCGTCATCACCCCGGCGATTTCCGTACTGTCGGCAGTAGAGGGGCTGGAAATCGCCACCCCGGCGCTCAAGCCTTACGTCATCCCGCTTACGCTGATCGTGCTGGTCGGCCTGTTCGCCTTCCAGCGCAAGGGCACCGCCAGCGTTGGCGCCCTGTTCGGTCCGGTGATGATCGTCTGGTTCACCACCCTGGCGCTGCTCGGCGTGGTTAACATCGTTGCCGAGCCGGCCGTGCTGCAGGCGGTCAATCCCCTGTACGGCCTGCAATTCTTCCTGGAAAACCGCTGGCACGCGTTTCTTGCCCTCGGTGCCGTGGTGCTGGCGGTGACCGGCGGCGAGGCGCTCTACGCCGACATGGGGCACTTCGGCCGCATGCCGATCAAGACGGCCTGGTTTGCCTTCGTCCTGCCCGCCCTGCTGCTCAATTATTTCGGCCAGGGCGCCCTGCTGATTCATAATCCCGAGGCATCGCAGAACCCGTTTTACCTGCTGGCGCCCTCCTGGGCGCTGTACCCGATGGTAGCGCTGTCCACCCTGGCGACCGTCATCGCCTCCCAGGCCGTCATATCCGGCGCGTTCTCGGTCACCCGCCAGGCGATGCAGCTCGGCTACTGCCCGCGGCTGGACATCCAGCACACTTCGGAAAAAGCCATCGGCCAGGTGTACCTCCCGGCCATCAACTGGGCGTTGCTGGCGGCGATCGTCGCGCTGGTGCTGGGCTTCCGCTCTTCCAGCAATCTTGCCGCGGCCTACGGCATCGCCGTGACCGGCACCATGGCGATCGACACCATCCTCGCCGTGGTGGTCGCCCACAGCCTGTGGGGCTGGGGCCGCTACAAGGCTGTGCTGGTCGCCGCCGTGTTCCTGGTCGTCGATCTCTCCTTCTTCAGCGCCAATGCGCTCAAGATTCCCCAGGGCGGCTGGTTCCCGCTGGTGGTCGGCGTCGGGGTGTTCACCCTGCTGTCGACCTGGAAGCGCGGCCGGCAGCTGATGTTCGAGCGGATGCACGACAGCGCGATCGCGCTGGAGCCCTTCCTTGCCGGGATCGCCGCCCATCCGCCCACCCGCGTCGAGGGAACCGCCGTGTTCCTCACCGCGCACCTCGACGGCGTGCCCCACGCCATGCTGCACAACCTGATTCACAACAAGGTGCTGCACGAGCGCGTGATGCTGCTGACGGTGATTACCGAAGACGTGCCCCACGTGCCCGATATCGACCACGTCGAAGTGCAGCCGCTGGGCAACGATTTCTACCGCATCATCATGCGCTACGGATTCAAGGACGAACCGGACATCCCCGCCACACTGGCGCGCTGCAAGGAATTCGGTCTGGAATTCAGCATGATGGAAACCTCGTTTTTCCTCAGCCGGGAAACCCTGATCCCCACCGTCGCGCCGGGCATGGCGCTGTGGCGGGAAAAGCTGTTCGTCAGCATGTCGCGCAACGCAGGCAGCGCCACCGCTTATTTCAAGATCCCCACCAACCGGGTGGTCGAGCTGGGAACGCAGATTGAGTTGTGAAATAGTTGTCAGTTGTCAGTTGTCAGTATTCAGTTGTCAGTATTCAGTTGTCAGTATTCAGGCAACCCCAAAAAACGCGGCGTAGCCGCACAAAACCTACTGAAAACTGAATACTGACAACTGAATACTGACAACTGATATCTGACCACTAATACTCCGGATTGAAATTCCGGATAATCACCCCACCCGATTTGTCATCCTGTTCCACTTCCAGCAGCTTGCGCGCGGCGGCTTCGTCCAGCAGCTTGCCGAACGAGCGGAAGCCGTAGTAGCTCTCGTTGAAGCCGGGCTTGCGCCGTTTCAGCGCCTGCTTGACCATCGAGCCCCAGATTTTTTCCTCTTCGCCGCGCTCCGCGAATAGCGCTTCCACGGTCTCCATCACCAGGTCCATCGCCTCCTGGGCTTTGTCGATTTCTTCCGGGACGGCCTTGGGCGCGGCTTCCGCGATCTTGGCGGCGGGTTTCTTGCGGCTGGTGCGCTTCCTGGCTTTTTCCGCCTTCGCCGCGTTTTCCCGCGCCAGGTCGTCGTAATAGATAAATTCGTCGCAGTTGGCGATCAGCAGGTCGGAGGTGGAGTTCTTTACGCCCACGCCGATCACGGTCTTGTTGTTCTCGCGCAGCTTGCTCACCAGCGGGGAAAAATCCGAGTCGCCGCTGATGATGACGAAAGTGTCCACATGCGACTTGGTGTAGCACAGGTCGAGCGCGTCCACCACCATGCGGATGTCGGCGGAATTCTTGCCTGACTGGCGCACGTGGGGGATTTCGATCAGCTCGAACGAAGCCTCGTGCATCGCGGCCTTGAATTCCTTGTAGCGCTCCCAGTCGCAATAGGCCTTTTTCACCACGATGCTGCCCTTGAGCAGCAGGCGCTCCAGCACCTTGCTGATGTCGAATTTGTCGTACTTGGCGTCGCGCACGCCCAGCGCCACGTTCTCGAAGTCGCAGAACAGCGCCATGCTGCGGATTTTCTGGGAGGAAGCGGCCATGAAAGGCTCCGGGAAGTAATTCCAGTGATGATAGCAAAAAACCGGCTTGAAGCCGGCCCCCGTATTTTTCGTCATTTTGTCTCTCGTGCTTAACAAGCGCCGATTTCTTGTAACCCGCTGATATTAAAAAGATTGGCCGAAGCAAAAAGGCTTGTCTGGTTCCGGCCGTTCCACATTTTTTACGGACGGCGTCGGGGCCGGTTTCTGGGCAAAACATATAACTCGTTGATGTTGACGGACTAATTACTCGATTTGCGCGGCTGGAACTGGATATGCATGGCTACCGCCAGGATCGGCGTTTGCCATCCCAGAGAACACCCACACAACTTTGGTTCAGTTAAGGAGAAAGACATGAACAAGACCATCCTTGCGGCGGCCATCGCGCTCGCCTTTGGTGCCACGGCCCAAGCCTGGGCGGATTCGAGCAACGACAACAGCGCCACGGCCGAAGACGTCACCCAGACGGCGACGGACAGCTCGACCCACACCCGCAACTCGAACAACACGCTGACGGCGACGGACAGCTCGACCCATACCCGCAATTCCAACAACACCAAAACGTCGACGAAGACCATCTCCAAGAGCTACACGAAATCCGCTGCGCAATCCGGCAACACCGGAGCCGAGGCCAACGACCATTCGTTCGCGGCTCAGCTCAACGATTCGTTCAACCGGACCCGCACCGAAAACACGGATTCCTACAACACCAGCGTTTCGGCGACGACGATCCTTAACGGCAGCGTGACCGGCAATACCGTCACCGATACCGGCAACCGCGCCTATGGCGGCGGCTATGCCGGCAATGGCGGCGCCGGCGGCAACGGCGGCGATGCCAACCAGCTCGCGATCAGCGGCAAAGCCAGCGGCGCCAACGGCGGCGACGGCGGCAGCAGCGGCGCGGCGATCGCCGGTGCCGTGGGCGGCGATGCCTGGGGCGCCAGCGGCGGCGACGGCGGCAAGGGCGGCAGGGGCGGCTATGCCGGCGGCGGTTCCGGCGGCGACGCCAGCGGCGGCTCCGGCGGCTCCGGCGGCGGTGGCGGCGTTGCCATCGGCGGCGACGGCGGCAACGGCGGCCGCGGCGGCAGCGCCGGCTCCAGCTCCGGCGGTTCAGGCGTGGGCGGCTCCGGCGGCTCCGGCGGCAGTACCGGCAGCGCCAATGGCGGCCTCGGCATCGGCGGCTTCGGCGTCGGCGGCGATGGCGGCTCCGGCGGCTACGCCGGCAAAGGCGTCGGCACCGGCAGCGACACCTACTCCGATGGTGGCAACGCGCGCGCCAACGGCGGCGGGTCCCTCTCCGCCGGCGGCGGTGCCTTGTCCGGCGCGAGCAACACCGACGGCGGCCACGATCAAACCGCGACCAACACCACCACGACGGGCGCTGGCGGAGCGAGCAGCGGCAGTGGCGGCACCGCCGCCGGCGGCGCCGCGAGCGGCTCCAGCACCGGCGGCAGCGGCACGGGCGGTACCGGCGGCGCGGCCGCGGCGGGTGCCACCGGCACCGGCGCGGCCGGCACCGGCGCGACGGCGACCAACACGGCCGGCGCCGGAGCGGTGGGCGCGACCGGTACCGGGGCGACCGGAACCAGCACTGGCGGTAGCGGTGCGGCCGGCGCTGCCGGCGCTGCCGCCACCTCCACCGGCGCAGCCGGCGGGGCGGGCGCGGTAG
>JAQTMN010000012.1 GCA_028714315.1 Sulfuricella sp.
GAAAGCCAGCGCCGCCAGGCCGAAACCGTGCTCGGCGCGGTCGGCGCCACGCTATGGCTGGAAAACGAAAGCCGGATGGATGCGGTCACCGCCATTTCCGGCAGCGGCCCGGCCTATGTGTTTTTCTTCATCGAGGCCCTGCAGGAGGCCGCCGTGCAGCTTGGCTTCTCGCCGGAGGAAGCGCGCGCCCTCAGCCTGGAAACCTTTGCCGGCGCCGCCGCGCTGGCCGGCCGGAGCAGCGAGGATGTCGCCACCCTGCGCGCCCGCGTCACCTCCAAAGGCGGCACCACCGAGCGCGCCATCCAGTCGATGGAAAGCGCCGGCATCAAGGAGGCCATCGTCGCGGCGGCCCAGGCGGCCTGTGCGCGCTCTCGGGAGCTGGGCGACGAATTGGGTAAAATGGGATAGTCGTCAACGGGCGGGCCGTCGATGGCCGCCAACGGATAAGGAAAACCATGCTAGTGCAAGCCCTGCAATTCCTGCTCGAAACCATTCTGGGCCTGTTCGCCCTGGTCGCGCTGCTGCGCTTCTTCCTGCAGCTGGTGCGCGCGCCGTTTCGCAATCCGTTCTCCCAGTTCGTCGCGGCGCTCACCGATTTCGCGGTCAAGCCGCTGCGCCGCGTCATTCCCGGCCTGTTCGGCATGGACCTGGCTTCGCTGGCGCTGGCCTGGCTGGCGGAATTCGTGCTGGTTTTCACGCTGTTCTGGCTCGCCGGCCTGCTCCTGCTCAAGTCCGGGCCGCTGGTCTTTCTCGCCATGGCGGCGCTGGCCGCGGTAAAGCTGTTGAAACTCGGCGTCTACATCGTGCTCGGCGCGGTTTTCATTCAAGCCATCCTGTCCTGGGTCAACCCCTACAGCCCGCTGGCGCCGGTGCTGTCCAGCCTGGCCAATCCGTTCCTGCGGCCGGTGCAGCGGATCGTCCCGCCGGTGGCCAACGTGGACCTGTCCCCGCTGGTGGTGCTCCTTGCCGGCGAACTGCTGCTGATGCTGCCGATCGCCTGGCTGGAAAGCCTCGCCATGCAATTGGTCTAATATGGGCCGCGAAGCGCCATGACCGTTGACCCGTCCTGGTTCCAGCTCAAGGACGACAAACTCACCCTCACCCTGCACGTGCAGCCCGGCGCCAAGCGCACCGAGGTGATCGGCCTGCACGGCGATGCCCTGAAAATCAAGGTCGCCGCCGCCGCCGTGGAAGGGCAGGCCAACGCCCGCCTGCTGGAGTTCCTGCGCAAGGCGTTCCAGGTCCCCGCCAGCCGCATCAGCGTGAAACACGGCGAGCACGCACGGCGCAAGGTGGTGGAAATCCAGGGCTCGTCCGTCCCGCCGCAAGCCTTGCTGGCGCCGGCCGCCGCATCGTGACCACGTTGCGGCGACGCAAGCTGGCTGAAGCGCTGGACGCCTTCCTCGCCTTGCCGGGCACGCTGGAACTGCTCGACCCGCCGCTGTGGGCGCACGCCCAGGCGCTATGCGCGGCATTGAAAAACGCCGCGCCGGACGATGCTGCCGGCATTGGCATGCTGACGGAAACCGGCCGGGAGGCGATTCGCGCCCGGCGGGTCAGGCTGGACCACGAAGTGGCGACCTTGACCGGCCTGCTCCGCCACGACCGGGAAGTGGCCGAGCGTCTGGGGCAAGCCCTGGCGGCAGAGCAGCGGCAGGGCAAGGAGGCATGGCAGAGTTTCGGCATTTCGCGCAAGCTGATCGCCCGGCAGGGCGTTGCGCTGCTCGCCCGGCTCGGCGGCGACAACCTGGACAAGCTGATCGCCCGGAACCGGGAGGACCTCCTGGCCAGCCCGACCACCGGGGAGCTGACCCAGTCGATGCAGGCGCTCGCCGACCAGGCCGCCGGCCTGTTCGACAGCGTCGAGTACGAGGAGCGCCAGATCGGGGTGCTGGTGGAGGCGGTCTACGCCCGTTTCAACGCTACGCCGGGTTTCGCGCTATCGCGGCCCAGGCGGGTCGATCTGGACGACTACCGCCGGGAGTTGGCCGGCCTGGCGGCAAAAACGCGGGAATTCTGCCGCAGCCGGATCAACCTGATCACCGACAAAAACTCCTTGGCGAAAAAATTCGGCCAGGAGGTGGCGGCGCCGTTGCGCGACCTGTTTGCGCGGCTCGGAATCGAAGCGGAGCGCTGGCTGGAGGAAGTATCCCTGCTGCCGCAAGTCCAGCTCCGGGACAGGAAAGCGGGGCTGGAGCGGCGCGAGGAAAATCTCGGGAAAATTCTCGACCACTTCGTCACACTCGAGACGCGGCTGGAGGAAGCGCAAACCGCGCTCGCCTGGCTGCGCCGGCAGGAGGAAGGTCTGGAGCGGGTCCTGGCGTGTCTCAGCCCATCCCGCTAGACGGCCCCCCTACATCAGAACAATATCGTACTGCTCCTGGCAATACTGGGTTTCCACCTGGAGGTAGATCGGCTTGCCGATGAAATCGCCGAGCTGCGCCAGGCTTTGCGATTCCTCGTCGAGGAACAGGTCGATCACCTGCTGCGAGGCGAGGATGCGAAATTCCCTGGCGTTGAACTGGCGCGATTCGCGCACCAGTTCGCGCAGGATTTCATAGCACACCGTCTGCGCCGTCTTGAGCACGCCCCGGCCCTGGCAGGTGGTGCAGGACTCGCACAGGATGTGGGCCAGGCTCTCGCGGGTGCGTTTCCTGGTCATCTCCACCAGGCCGAGCGCGGAAAAGCCATTTACGGTCATGCGCGTGCGGTCTTTCGCCAGGGCCTTCTTGAATTCGGCCAGCACCGCTTCCTGGTGTTCCAGATTATCCATGTCGATGAAATCGACGATGATGATGCCGCCCAGGTTTCTCAGCCGCAGCTGGCGCGCGATGGCCTGCGCCGCTTCGAGGTTGGTCTTGAAAATGGTGTCGTCGAAGTTGCGTCCGCCGACGAAGCCGCCGGTGTTGACGTCCACCGTGGTCAGCGCCTCGGTCTGGTCGATGATCAGGTAGCCGCCGGACTTGAGATCGACGCGCCGCGCCAGTGCTTTCTCGATCTCGTTTTCCACGCCGTTGAGGTCGAACAGCGGACGTTCGCCGGAATAGTGTTCGAGCAGCCCGACCACGTTGCTGGTGTATTCCAGCGCGAACACCTGCATTTTCTGGAAGGTTTCGCGCGAATCCACCCGGATGCGCATGGTCTCGTCGTTGACGAAGTCGCGCAGCACCCGGAGCGCCAGGTTGAGGTCGTGGTAGAGCAGGGTGGCCGGCTTGGCGGATTTGGCCTTGACGCTGATGTCGCTCCACTGCTTGCGCAAATAGGCCATGTCCGCCGCCAGCTCGCTGTCGGAGGCGGTCTCCGCCATGGTGCGGATGATGAAGCCGCCGCCCGCTTCGGGCAGCAATAGATGTTGCAGCTTTTCGCGCAGCAGCTCGCGCTCGGCCTCGTCCTCGATGCGCTGGGAAATGCCGATATGGGTTTCCTGCGGCAGGAACACCAGAAAGCGCCCGGCGATGCTGATCTGGGTGGAAAGGCGCGCGCCCTTGGTGCCGATCGGATCCTTGATCACCTGCACCAGTAGCGTCTGGCCTTCGTGCAGCACCTTCTCGATCAGGCGGTTTTCGTCGCTCTGCCGCTCCTGCCAGATGTCCGCCACGTGCAGGAAAGCGGCACGGTCGAGGCCGATTTCGACGAACGCCGACTGCATTCCCGGCAGCACCCGGCACACCCGGCCGATGTAGATGTTGCCCACCAGGCCGCGGCTGCCGGTGCGCTCGATGTGGATTTCCTGCGCCACGCCTTGCTGCATCACCGCCACCCGGGTTTCCTGGGGGGTAAGATTGATCAGGATTTCTTCGCTCATTTTTTAGTTGTCAGTTATCAGTGGTCAGTTATCAGCTATCAGTTATCAGTTATCAGTGGTCGGTTTGCGGCAGAGCCGCTCCGCTTTTACTGAAAACTGATAGCTGATAACTGGCAACTCACAACACCTCGATCCCGAACGCCGCCAGCAACTGCGTCGTTTCATAAAGCGGCAGCCCCATCACGCCGGAATAGCTGCCTTCGATTTTTTCGATGAACGCTGCCGCGCGACCCTGCACCGCGTAGGCGCCGGCCTTGTCGAGCGGCTCGCCGCCGATGGCGTAGCGCCTGATGACGTCCTTCGTCAGCATCGCGAATTGTACGCTGGAAACGGAGAGTTTCTGCTCGACCCGGCCTTCGCTCGAAACGGCCACGCTGGTCAGCACCTGGTGGGTTTTGCCGGACAGGGCCGCCAGCATCTCCATGGCTTCCTCGCGCCCCGACGGCTTGCCCATGATCCGCTCGCCCAGCACCACCGCGGTGTCCGCCGCCAGCACCGGGTAAGTCAGCAGCCTGCGCTGCTGCACCCGCAGCCAGCCGGTTTCGGCCTTGGCGAGGCTGATCCTCGCCACGTAGTCATGCGGCGCTTCGCCAGGTTGCGGAGTCTCGTCCACGTCCGCCCCGCGCAGCGGGTCTTCCCGCAGCAGCAAAAGCTCGAAGCCCACGCCGATCTGCGCCAGCAACTCGCGCCGGCGCGGCGAGCGGGAAGCCAGGTAAATTCGTTTACCGCCAGTGCTTACAACCACGACCGCTACTCCCGATGATAGGGGTGATTCTGGATCACCGTCACCGCCCGATACAGTTGCTCCGCCAGCACCACCCGCACCAGGCCGTGCGGCAGGGTGAGGCGCGACAAGGACCAGAGCCGGCCGCGGCGTTTCAGTTCGGGATGCAGGCCGTCCGCGCCGCCGATGACGAAAGCCACGTCGCGTCCGCCGCGCATCCATCCCGTCAGCGTTTCGGCCAGCTCCAGCGTGCTCCAGTTCTGGCCGCGCTCGTCCAGCACGACCCGTTCGCAATCCGCCGGCAGCGCCGATTCGATGCGGCCGCGCTCGGCTTCATGCACCTGCTCGGCGGTCTTGCCGCCGGCGCGTTTTTCCGGCTTGATCTCGACCAGCTCGATGCGGGCCTCGCGCGGCATGCGCTTGGCGTACTCGCCGAAGCCGTCGTTCACCCAGGCCGGCATCTTGTGCCCGACCGCCACGATCATCAGCTTCACGGCTGCGGCGCGGGCTCCGCCAGTTTCGCTTTTTTGCCCATCGACGGGCCGCCCCATAACTGCTCGAGGTTGTAATATTCCCGGATGGTGGGCTGCATGATATGGACCACCACCGCGCCCAAATCGACCAGCACCCACTCGCCGGAGCCCTCGCCTTCCACGCCGATCACTTCCTCGCCGAGCGCCTTGAGCTTTTTCTGCACGTTGTCGGACAAGGCGCGGGTCTGGCGGTTGGAGTCGGCGCTGGCGACGATCATGTAATCGGTCATGCTGGTGAGTTTCCTCACGTCCATCACGACGATGTCGCGCGCCTTGATGTCTTCCAGGGCGGAGACGGCCGCCTGTTTCATTTCTTCAGGTTTCATCGATGTCCTTGTATAGGCTATGGGTCTGAATATAATCGAGCACCGCATCCGGCAGCAAATAGCACGGGCTGCGGCCGGCGGCGAGTTCCTCGCGGATTTGCGTGGCGGAAATGTCCAGCGCGGTGACCGGCTGGACGATGATCGCGCCGGCCGGGGCCGAACGCAAGGCTTCCGCTTCGTTTGTCAGGCGCCGGTTGAGCTCGTCGCGCAGTTGCGCCGGCATGGTCGCGGCAGCGCGGGCCAGGCCGGGGTGACCGGGCCGTTGCGCCACGACGACGTGCGCCAGTTCGAACAGCTCTCGCCAGCGGTGCCAGCCGGCTAGGCCGAGAAAGGCGTCGCTGCCGAGGAACAGGCATAGCGGCCGCGCCGCGCCCAGTTCGCGGCGCAGGTCGAGCAGGGTTTCCACGGTGTAACTGGGGGTCGACTTGGAAATTTCGCGCTCGTCGAGGATCAGGAGCGGGTTGCCGGCCAGCCCCAGGCGCACCATTTCCAGCCTGTGCTGCACGGCAGCGGAGGGCGGCGCGCGGTGCGGCGGCGACCCGGCCGGGATGATGCGCACCTCGTCCAGCGCCAACTGCTGCGCCAGCTCCTGCGCCAGGCGCAAATGGCCGAAATGGAGCGGGTCGAAGGTACCGCCGAGAATGCCTATCGGGGACGAATCGGCGGGGAGCGAGGGGTGAGGAATGGGAAGTTGCTCCATGCTCAATGCTTATCCATTGCCCATGGCCTCGCCGACGATCCTTGAAATGGTGCGTCCCTCCGGCGTTTATCGGGCAGGGGGGCCCGACCTGCATCAATGATCCTCGAAATGGTGCGTCTCCTCGGCGGGCAGGCCGGTGTCCGGATCGCTCCAGTCGGCGATGCCCAGTTCCGACTCCACCTCAGCCAGCGATTCGCCCGGCTCGTAGTCCGATTCGGCGCTGTACTCCATGTCCTGCACGGCTTCCCACAACGTGGGGAAGGGGCCGAACAGGCGGTCGGTTCCCTTGTCCTGCCAGAAAAAGCCGTCCGGCCGCTCGAAGATCCGGGTCTGATCGTATTCGGCCGGGGTTTCGGGGATGTTGGTCGTCATGCCGTTCTCCTTGTGTTGTGCCTACCCTCTCACGTGCCCGTCGCCCAGCACGATGAATTTCTGGCTGGTCAGCCCTTCGAGCCCGACCGGGCCGCGCGCGTGGATCTTGTCGGTGGAAATGCCGATTTCCGCGCCCAGCCCATACTCGAAGCCGTCGGCGAAGCGCGTGGAGGCGTTCACCATCACCGAGCTGGAATCCACCTCGCGCAGGAAGCGCCGCGCCCGGCTGTAGTCCTCGGTGACGATGGATTCGGTGTGCTGCGAGCTGTACGCGCCGATGTGCTCGATCGCCGCGTCGATATCCCGCACCACCCGGACGCTCAATATCGGCGCCAGGTATTCGGTGTGCCAGTCTTCCTCGGTGGCGGCCTTCATCTCCGGCACGATGGCGCGCGAAGCCGGGCAGCCGCGCAGCTCGACGCCCTTGTCCAGGTAGATTTTGCACAGGGGCGGCAGCACCGCGGCGGCGACGCCTTCCGCCACCAGCAGTGTTTCCATGGTGTTGCAGGTGCCATAGCGCTGGGTCTTGGCGTTGTCGGCGATCTTGATCGCCTTGGCGAGGTCGGCCTTGTCGTCGATGTAGACGTGGCATACGCCGTGCAGGTGCTTGATCACCGGGACGCGCGCCTCGGCGATCAGGCGCTCGATCAGCCCCTTGCCGCCGCGCGGCACGATCACATCGACGAATTCCTTCATGGTGATGAGTTCGCCCACCGCCGCGCGGTCGGTGGTTTCGATCACCTGCACCGCGGTCTGCGGCAGGCCGGCGGCCGCCAGACCCTCGCGCACGCAGGCGGCGATCGCCTGGTTGGAATGGATTGCCTCGGAGCCGCCGCGCAGGATCGCCGCGTTGCCCGCTTTCAGGCACAGCCCGGCCGCGTCGGCGGTGACGTTGGGGCGAGCTTCGTAGATGATGCCGATCACGCCCAGCGGCACGCGCATCTTGCCGACCTGGATGCCGGAAGGGCGGTAATTGAGGCCGCTGATTTCACCGACCGGGTCGGGCAGCGCGGCGATTTGCAGCAGCCCTTCCGCCATGCCGGCGACGCCTTTCTCGGTCAGCGTCAGGCGGTCGAGCAGGGCGGCGTCGAGGCCGGCCTCGCGGGCCTCAGCCAGATCGCGCGCGTTGGCCTCGATCAGTTTGGCGGCGTCGCGCAGGATCGCCTGCGCCATCGCGGCCAGCGCCGTGTTCTTCGCATTGGTGTCGGCTTTCGCCATCTGGCGGGAAGCAGCGCGCGCTTCGCGGCCGACTTGCTGCATGTATGCTTTGATGTCCATGATGACCCTTTGCTTAAACCCTAAATTTGCCATAACTACTCAGGTCGGTTTTCTCCCTTCTCCCGCGGGCGGGAGAAGGGCCGGGGATGAGGGCGTCTGCGTCACTGCAAGCGTTGATCAAGTGCAAAGCCCCTCTCCCCAACCCCTCTCCCGCCTGCGGGAGAGGGGCTTTGATGCCTCATGTTCACGAATACCCGAGTAGTTACAATTTGCCACAAAAAGGCGCAAAATGCACAAGCTGTTTTTTTGTGTCTTTTGTGCCTTTTCGCGGCTATGACTTTATTTTTTCCCCGCCATCGACAGCCCCAACTGCAGCAGTTCGTCCCACACGTCGCCCCGGCTCAGGCCCTTGATCATGCGGTCGAGCGCCGCGGCCTGCTTCAGGCCGGCCACCACGCGCGCCTCGTCGAGCCGGCCGAGGGCGCGCTGCACCAGGCTCTGGCGTGATTCCCATACCCGCAGGTCGCGCATCAGCTGCGCCACGGCGATGCCCCGGCGCTGGCCCAGCTTCAATCTGGCCAGCGTGCGGATTTCCTGGGTCAGCGCCCACAGCGCCAGCGTCGGCGCCACGCCTTCGCCCTTCAATCCTTCCGTGATCCGCGCCAAGCGGGCGACATCGCCGGCCAGCATGGCCTCGGCCAGGTTGAACACGTCGTAGCGCGAGACATCCAGCACTGCTTCCCGCACCTGCTCGAAATTCAACGGGCCGGGCGGAAACAGCAGCCCGAGCTTGCGGATTTCCTGGTGCGCCGCCAGCAGGTTGCCCTCGACCCGATCCGCCAGGAACTGTAGGACCGCCGCATCGGCGCGCTGGTTCTGCGCTGCCAGTCGGATCCCGATCCACTGCGGCAACCGTTGCCGCTCGACCGGGTAAACCGGCAGGTTGACACCGGCCTGCTCCAGCGCCTTGAACCACTTCGCCGCCTGGGCCTGCTTGTCGAGCTTGGGACAGGTGACCAGGGTAATGGTATCGGCCGGCAGGCGGGCACAGTAGTCCTGCAGCGCCTGGCTGCCCTCGGTACCGGGCTTGCCGGTGGGAATGCGGATTTCGACGATGCGCCTGGCGGAGAATAGCGACAGGCTGTTGCCGCTGTCCAGCAGGCTTTGCCAGCTGAAGCCCGTCTCCACAGCGAATACCTCGCGCTCGTCGTGGCCCGCCAGGCGGGCCTGGGCGCGGATCGCGTCGGCCGCTTCCATCGCCAGCAGGGGTTCGTCGCCGTGGATCAGGTAAAGCGGCGCCAGCCCGCGCTGCAAATGCGCGGCCAGCTGATCAGCGCTGAGCCTCATTCACCGGCTGGGGTTTTGCCGCGGCCAGCCGCCGCATCAGCTGCGTGATCGCGTCGTTCTGCATGTCGCGGTAGAGCAGCAATTCCTCCTGCTCCTTCGCCTGCACCTGGGTATCGTCGTAAGCCAAGTCGCGCAGCAGTTCGATCGGCTGGTTGGGCATCATGTCGAAGCCTTTCTTGTCGATCAGCCGGAAATTGACGCGGTAGGTGAGCTGGTATTCCCGCACCCGTCCAGCGCCGCTCAGGGAGAGAATGCGCTTTTCCCGCGTCCCGCCCAGCACTTGCAGCACGGCATCGGCATCGGCGGCTTGGTCCGTCAGCCGGGTCTGGGTGCCGGTGCGGATCGCCCGACCGATCTCCGCCGCCAGCGCGGCGTTGCCGCCGGCGTCCACATACAGCGATTCGAACGGCAAGCTTGCGACGCCGCGCAGCTGGAAGCCGCAAGCGGCCAACAACAAGGTCAGCGCGATTCCCGCCAGCAGCTTGCCCATCGGTTTTCCTTTCGATCCTTTCATATCACGATGTTGACCAGGCGGCCCGGCACCACCACGACTTTCTTCGCCGCCTGACCGTCCATGAATTTCTGCACGTTGGAGTTGGCCAGTGCGAGCAGCTCGATCTGCTCCCGGCCGGCGTCTTTTGCCACCTTGATGCTGCCCCTGAGTTTGCCGTTGACTTGCAGCATCAGCTCGATCTCGTCCTGCACCAGCGCGGCTTCATCCACCTTGGGCCACGGCGCGTCGAGCAGGTTCGCGCCCGGCCTGAGTTCGGCCCACAGCGCCTGGCAGGCATGCGGCACGATGGGCGCGAGCAGCATCACCGCCGCTTCCAGCGCTTCCTGCATCACGCCGCGGCCGGCGGGGCTGGCGTCGTTGATCTTGCCCAACGCGTTCATCAGCTCCATCACCGCGGCGATGGCGGTGTTGAATTGCTGGCGGCGGCCGTAGTCGTCGGTGACTTTCTGGATCGTGGTGTGCAGCTGGAAGCGCAGCGCCTTGAGCTGTGGCGAGAGTTCCCCCACCCTCTCCCCCAACCCCTCTCCCTGAGGGAGAGGGGAGGCGGAAACATGGTCGTGCACCGCCTTCCACAGCCGCTTGAGGAAGCGGAACGCGCCTTCCACCCCGGCGTCGGACCACTCCAGGCTCTGTTCCGGCGGCGCGGCGAACATCATGAACAAGCGCGCGGTGTCGGCGCCGTACTGGTCGATCAGGGCCTGTGGATCGACCGTGTTGCCCTTGGATTTGGACATCTTGGTGCCGTCTTTCAGCACCATGCCCTGGGTGAGCAGGCGGGTGAACGGTTCGTCGCAGGCGACCAGCCCCTCGTCGCGCATCAGCTTGTGGAAGAAGCGGGCGTAAAGCAGGTGCAAGATGGCATGCTCGATGCCGCCGATGTACTGATCGACCGGCAGCCAGTGCTTGGCGCGCTCGTCGAGCATCGCCGTGGCGCAGTCGTGCGAGGCGTAGCGCGCGTAGTACCAGGACGATTCGACGAAAGTGTCCATGGTGTCGGTTTCGCGCTCGGCGGCGCCGCCGCAGCGGGGGCAGGCGGTCTCGTAGAACGACGGCATTTTCTTGATCGGCGAGCCGATGTCGATCTTCACGTCCTCCGGCAGCACCACCGGCAGGTCTTTTTCCGGCACCGGCACGTCGCCGCAAGTGGGGCAGTGGATGATCGGGATCGGGCAGCCCCAGTAGCGCTGGCGCGAGATGCCCCAGTCGCGCAGGCGGAACTGGGTGCGTTTGCCGCCGAGGTTATTGGCTTCCAGATCGGCCGAAATGGCGTCGGACGCCTGGGCGAAATCGAGCCCGTCGTATTTGCCGGAGTTGATGCATGCGCCATGCTCGGCGTAGGCGTCCTGCCAGGGTGCCGGCGTGGCGTCGCCCGCCGCGGTGCGGATCACCGTCCGCACCGGCAGGCCGTATTTGGCGGCAAAGGCGAAATCCCGCTCGTCGTGCGCCGGCACCGCCATCACCGCGCCTTCGCCGTAGCCCATCAGCACGTAGTTGGCGACCCATACCGGCAGTTTCTCGCCGTTGAGCGGATGCGTCACGAAACGGCCGGTGGGCATGCCTTTCTTTTCCATCGTCGCCATGTCGGCTTCGGCCACGCTGCCGTGCTTGCATTCCTCGATGAACGCGGCGAGGTCCGGGTTGCCCTGGGCCGCTTCGGCGGCAAGCGGATGTTCGGCCGCCACCGCCACATAGGTGGCGCCCATCAGGGTGTCGGGGCGGGTGGTGTAAACCTTCAACGCTCCCTCGCCCCCATGGGGAGAGGGCTGGGGTGAGGGGTAATACGGAAAATGCACTTCCGCGCCGAAGCTCTTGCCGATCCAGTTCTTCTGCATCGCCCGCACCTGCTCGGGCCAGCCGGGCAGGGTGTCGAGTCCGGCGAGCAGTTCCTCGGCGTAGGCGGTGATCTTCATGAAATACATCGGGATGTCGCGCTTTTCCACCAGCGCGCCGGAGCGCCAGCCACGCCCGTCGATCACCTGCTCGTTGGCGAGCACGGTCATGTCCACCGGATCCCAGTTCACCGGGGCGGTTTTCTTGTAGATCAGGCCCTTTTCGAACAGCCGGGTGAACAGCCACTGTTCCCAGCGGTAGTAGTCGGGCTTGCAGGTCGCCAGTTCGCGCTTCCAGTCGATGGCGAGGCCGAGGCTTTTCAGCTGCCCGCGCATGTAGTCGATGTTGGAGTAGGTCCACGCCGCCGGGGCGACGTTGTTCTGGATCGCCGCGTTTTCCGCCGGCAGGCCGAACGCGTCCCAACCCATCGGCTGCATCACGTTGTAGCCCTGGAAACGGTGGAAGCGGGCGAGCACGTCGCCGATGGTGTAGTTGCGCACGTGGCCCATGTGCAGTTTGCCGGACGGGTAGGGAAACATCGACAGGCAATAGTACTTGGGCTTGGCGGTGTCTTCGACGGCGCGGAAGGCCTGGGTTTTGTCCCAGTGATCTTGAGCCTCGCGCTCGATTTCTGCGGGTGAATAGTGCGCTTGCATGAACTTGGATTTTCCTGAAAAAGACCCGCAATTATAACCGCGAAAGTCCGGCTCCGTTTAGCCTTGCCGGCGCGGCTCATAAATAACTTTATGACTCCATACAAGAATCGAATGGCCGGCATAGTGACAAAAGCGACAAGCCAAGATTATACTCAAACGATTACATTTAATAACTTAAGCAGCGGGAGAACCTCAAATGTCGAAAAAACACCCTGTTATCGCGATTACCGGCTCGTCCGGTGCCGGAACGACCACGGTAAAGGTCGCGTTCGAGCACATTTTTACCCGCGAAAACATCAAGGCGGCGGTAGTGGAGGGCGACAGCTTCCATTCCCTTAATCGCGCGGAATTCCGCGAAGCCGTGAAGAAAGAGGAAGCCCAAGGGGGCGTGCATTTGAGCCATTTCGGCCCGGAAGCCAACCATTTCGATAAAATCGAAGCCTTGTTCAAGGATTATGGCGAAACCGGTTCCGGCAAGAAACGTTACTACCTGCATAACGAAGACGAAGCCGCCGGGCACAATACCCGTCTGGGCACCAAACTGAAATCCGGCGAATTCACGCCGTGGGAAGACATCCCGGGCGGCACCGACCTGCTGTTCTACGAAGGCCTGCATGGCCTGGTCGCGAACGGCAACGTGGATGCGGCCAGGTATGTGGACCTCGGCGTCGGCGTGGTGCCGATCGTCAATCTGGAATGGATCCAGAAGATCCATCGCGACGGCAAGGAGCGCGGCTATTCGGCGGAAGCCACGGTGGAAACCATCCTGCGCCGCATGCCCGACTACGTGCATTACGTCACGCCGCAGTTCTCGCGCACCGACATCAACTTCCAGCGCGTGCCGACGGTGGACACCTCCAACCCCTTCATCGCCAGCGACATCCCGACCGCGGACGAAAGTTTTGTGGTGATCCGCTTCAAGAACCCCAAGGGAGTGGACTTCCCCTATCTGCTCAGCATGGTGCACGACTCGTTCATGTCGCGCCGCAACACCCTGGTGGTGCCGGGCGGCAAGATGGGCTTCGCGATGGAAGTCATCTTCGCTCCGATCATTCACGACATGATGGAAAACAAGAAGAAAAAGAAGGGCTGAGTTTTCCGCCCGGTCTCAAAAAAACCCGGCTGGCGATTCGTCGTCAACCGGGTTTTTTATCGCCGGAAAATGCGATTGTGGGTGCGAATGAATTCGCACCTACAGCCGTTCCGGAATGAAGGCGATTTCGTCGCTTTGACCCACCACGGTTTCCATTGTCGCCGGCTTCCGGTTGACCATCACCGCGACCTTGCCTTCCGTCAGTGTTTTCCAGCCGGCCCCCTCGCGGCGCGCCAGCCAGGCGATCAGCGTTTCCACGCTGACCACCGCAGCCGGCAGTGCGGTATCTTCCGCGGTGCGCCCCACGGTTTCAGCCAGTTGCGCGAAATACATCAGTTTTGCCATCGTGTTTACTCCGTTGCGTTGCCTTATAATGGGTTCCCGTTCGTTTTGAATTCTACCACGCCATGTCCCATCCCTTTCTTGCCGGACTCAACCCCGAGCAGCGCGAAGCCGCCACCCTGCCGCACCAGTCGGCGCTGATCCTGGCCGGCGCCGGCAGCGGCAAGACGCGGGTGCTGACCACGCGCATCGCCTACCTGATCCAGACCGGACAGGCGAGCCCCGCCGGCATCCTGGCGGTGACGTTCACCAACAAGGCGGCCAAGGAAATGCTGACGCGGCTTGCCGCGATGCTGCCGATCAACGCCCGCGGCATGTGGATCGGCACCTTCCATGGCCTGTGCAACCGCCTGCTGCGTACCCACCACCGCGAAGCCGGGCTGCCCGCGCTGTTCCAGATTCTCGATTCGTCCGACCAGCTTTCCGCCATCAAGCGCCTGTTGAAAGCGCTCAACGTGGACGACGAGAAATACCCGCCCAAGCAGCTCCAGCACTTCATCAACGGCTCCAAGGAGCAGGGGCTGCGCGCCGAGAACGTGGACGCCTACGACCCCTACACGCGCAAACAGCAGGAGCTGTTCGCCGCCTACGACGAGCAATGCCGGCGCGAAGGCGTGGTGGATTTCGCCGAGCTGCTGCTGCGAAGCTACGAACTGCTCAACCGCGACGCCGCCTTGCGTGCCCATTACCAGAGCCGCTTCCGCCACATCCTGGTGGACGAATTCCAGGACACCAACCGCCTGCAATACCTCTGGCTCAAGCTCCTGGCCGGGCCGGACGCGGCCATCTTCGCGGTCGGCGACGACGACCAGTCGATCTACGCCTTTCGCGGCGCGCGGGTGGGCAACATGCTCGATTTCGAGCGCGATTTCCACATCGAAAAAGTCATCAAGCTGGAGCAGAACTACCGCTCCCACGGCAACATCCTGGATGCCGCCAACGCGCTGATCAGCCACAATCGCGGCCGTCTTGGCAAGAACCTGTGGACCGCCGAAAGCACCGGCGAGCCGATCCGCCTGTACGAAGCCGCCACCGACCAGGAAGAAGCGCAGTTCATCGTGGACGAGGCGCGCGCCTTGAAGCGGGACGGCATCGAGTTGGCCCATATCGCGGTGCTCTACCGCTCAAACGCCCAATCGCGCGTGCTGGAGCATGCCCTGTTCAACGCCGGCGTGCCGTACCGCGTCCACGGCGGCCTGCGCTTTTTCGAGCGGCTGGAGATCAAGCACGCCCTGGCCTACCTGCGCCTGATCGGCAATGCCGACGACGACGGTGCGCTGCTGCGGGTGATCAACTTCCCCGCGCGCGGCATCGGCGCGCGCAGTCTGGAATCGTTGCAGGAAATCGCCCGGCAGCAGCAAACCAGCCTGTGGCAAGCGGCGACCGGCGGGCAGCTGGGCGGCAAGGCTGGGGTCAGCATCGGCGGCTTCATCGCGCTGATCGAATCGATGCGCCAGGTCTGCGATGGCCTGCCGCTACCCGAGCAGATCGAGCACATGCTGGCGGCGAGCGGCCTCATCGCGCATTACCAGGCCGAAAAGGACGGCGCCGACCGGGTCGATAACCTCAACGAACTGGTCAACGCCGCCGTCGGCTTCGTCCATGAGGCCGAGGACGACGGCCTCGCCGCCTTCCTCACCCATGCCGCGCTGGAAGCAGGCGAACATCAGGCCGAAGCGGGCAACGACGCGCTCCAGCTGATGACGGTGCACGCCGCCAAGGGCCTGGAGTTCCACGCCGTGTTCCTAGGCGGGCTGGAAGAAGGGCTGTTTCCGCACGACAACGCGCTCAACGAACGCGACGGCATCGAGGAAGAGCGCCGCCTGATGTACGTCGCCATCACCCGCGCCCGGCGCCGGCTTTATCTCAGCCTGGCGCAAAGCCGCATGCTGCACGGCCAGTTCCGCTATGGCCTGGCCTCGCGCTTCCTCAACGAAATCCCGGAAAACCTGGTGAAGCGCATCAACCCCGCGCCCAAGGTCTACCACGCCCCCGCCGCGAACGATTGGGCAGCGCGGCCGGCCCCCGCCAGACCCGCCGCCGGCAGCGTTTACAAAAATGCCGCCTCGCCCTGGCATGTCGGCCAGAACGTGACCCACGCCAAGTTCGGTTCGGGGGTGATCGTCAATTGCGAAGGCAGCGGTGCGGAAGCGCGTGTGCAGGTGAAATTCCGCGACACCGGGGTGAAGTGGCTGGCGCTGGAATATGCCAAGCTGACGGCGGTTTGATGCTCTTGATTCGGCCTGCGTTAGCCGCTGGACTGTGCGCCGCGGGAATTTCTGCCCTCATCTTTAGCCCGCAAGGGGAGTTGCCGGCTGGTTAAGATGGCGCCGTTGTGATACAGTGAATACACGCATCTAAACGGAGGTTTTGACATGGCCACTTCAATTCGCCTCGCTCCCGAAACCGAGAAAAGGCTCGACTACCTCGCATCCCATACCGGGCGCACAAAGGCATATTACCTGCGCGAAATCATTGAGCAGGGAATCGAGGAAATGGAGGACTACTACCTCGCTGCGGACGTGCTGGAGCGCGTCCGCAAGGGGCAGGAACAGGTGCATTCCGCTGCTGACGTGAGGAAAGACCTTGGCTTGGGCGATTGATTACGCTGATACTGCCAAAGAGCAGCTACGCAAGCTCGACAAGCAGACGGCGCGGCGCATCGTTGATTTCATGGACGAGCGCATCGCCGGACTGGAAAACCCGCGCGGCACCGGCAAGGCATTGACCGGCCCGCTCGGCGGCTTCTGGCGTTATCGAGTGGGCGATTGCCGGGTGATTTGTGACATTCAGGACGGCGCTTTGCGCGTCCTCGTGGTTCAGGTTGGCAACCGGCGTGAGATTTACCGATGAAGCCTGGTCAGAGCGCTTGAGACGTTAAGTGGCTGGCGCTGGAGTATGCCAAACTGACGGCGGTTTGACCGGAACTTGAAATTCCATATTCCTTACTTTATAGTAAGAAAAATGGATGACGAAAGGAGCGTGTCATGACCACCGCCACGATGACGACCAAAGGGCAGGTAACCATCCCGCTGGATGTCCGGCAGCGGCTGGGGCTGGACGCCGGAGACCGGATTGAATTCGTCGAGCTTGAAAGCGGCGAGTACGCGATCAAACCCGCCATCGATGACGTCCGGTCTTTGAAGGGGCTCTTACGCAAGCCGTCCAAGCCCGTCACCGTCGAAGACATGGACAATGCCATCCGGACGCGGGGTGCCGGACGATGATCGGCATCGACACCAATGTTCTGGTGCGTTACATCGCCCAGGACGATGCCGCCCAGTCCTCCCGCGCCACGTCGTTCGTCGAGAACGAGTGCAGCGTTGTGACGCCGGGCTTTGTCGGATTGGTGGTTCTCGCCGAGGTCGTTTGGGTCAGCGAAAGTTGCTATGAGGCGACGCGGGCCGAAGTTGCACAGATCGTGCGCAGAATACTGAGCATCAGGCAACTCGTGGTGCAGGACGCCGAGACGGCATGGAAGGCGCTACGCTTGTTCGAAGCCGGCAAAGCTGATTTTTCCGACTGCCTGATCGAACGCACGGCACATTCGGCTGGATGCGAACAAATGGTGACCTTCGATAAACAGGCATCAAAGTCTGGAATGACCCTGCTTAAATAGGCCGCCAAGAAGACAGGTTGGATGGCATGTCGGCCGCTCACCCCAAGGGCGCATCGGTGAAAATCCACCGCCACTTTTTTCTCTGTGTCCTCCGCGTTTTTAGGTTTATGGCTGGGGCGGCGGAGTCAGCACGCGCAGGCCGAAGTGGGTGACAAAAGGGTCGAAATCGCGGTCGTCGTGCAGCAAGGTGAAACCTTCCTCAATGCAGAAAGTGGCAATCAGGCAATCCACCGCCTTGCGTATGGTCACCCCTCTCTTTCGCAGAAAACGATAATGGGTCGCCGCTTTGATCGCCATGGCTTCACCGCCGATCTCCACAATCGGCAGCCGGGTCAACCAATGTCGCGCAAACTCGAAATCGCGATCCTTGCGAAAACCCTGAAGAACCTCGAGCAGAACGAGGTCAGCCACCAGAAACTCCAGTTCACCAAGGTCGAATTGGGTACGCAACCATCTCACGGCGGGCGTTACATCGCCGCTCCGACCCTGGGCGAAGGAAAGAAAGGCGATCTGGCCGACGTGTTCGTCTACAAGCTCCTGGCGGCCGAATAAATTCGGCCCTACATTGACGCGGCAGACTACGCCGGCAACGCCGGCTGTCCGATATCCGGCTCGGCCGCGGCCGGAAAAACATCCACATAACCCCGATAAATCGAGGCATTCAGCACCGGCACCAGCACCAGCATGCCGAGGCCGAAGGGGATCATGGCGACCATCATCAAGACGAATGCGATGACGCCGTAGACCGTGAACGGCAGCCAGTTGCGCAGACAGCCGATGAAGCTCAGTTTCATCGCTTCCATCGCGGTGATGCCGTGGAGCACCACCAGGGCGGGCGCGAACCAGTAGGCCATGAGCAGGGGGATGAGCAGGAGCATGGCTACCAGCAGGGCAATCAGCATGCCGCCCATGGCGCCGACCATCACCTCGTTCGGCTCCAGGCCCTGCATCTGGCCAAGCGCGGCCGAGCCGAGGATGGCGCCGCCGCCGCTCATCATCATCAGGCCGAGGATGGTGATCGATCCCACCAGGTACAAGCCGCCGACGGTGACGAGCTGGCCGGTATGCTGCTTGAAGCCGGCGACCAGGTAGCCCAGCTCGAGTTCGCCGCCCTCCTCGACGTCGCGGCAGGCGAGCATGAAGCCGGCGGTGAACACCGGCGCGAGCAGGGTCATCACCAGCGGGCCGATCACCGGCACGATGGACACCACGACGACGATCAGGAAATAGGCCACGAACAGGGTGATCCAGATCGGCGGATTCTTCCTGAACAGGGCGAATCCGTCCGCGATCCATCGCCAGCCTCGGCCGGCATTTACTTTTTGTGCTTCCATGTCGATCCTTAAGTAATTTTGGTTAGCCCTTGCCGTAGGAGCGGTTCCGGCCGTGATTGCCTTGTTTCGCGGCCGGGGGGCCGCTCCTGCGTATTGTGCCCGATCAGTTGAGTAATTGCCCCAGTTCCGACGGCGTTGCGATGTGCCGTTGCAGGATGCGGCGAAAATGGCCGGGATCCTTGGCGTAGGTCAGCTCGCCCGGCCGCGGGAAATAAAAATCAACCAGGCGCGACAGCCAGAACCGCAGCGCTCCGGCGCGCAGCATGACCGGCCAGTCCTTCATTTCCGCGTCGGTGAGAGGGCGGGCGCGCTGGTAGGCGCGCAGCATGGCCGCCGTCCGCTCGGGCTCCAGCACGCCGTCCGCGCCGATGCACCAGTCGTTTGCGGCGATCGCGAGGTCATAAAGCCAGGCATCGTCGCAAGCGTAATAAAAATCGAGCACGCCGCTCAACCGGTCATCCTGGAACAGCACGTTGTCGCGGAACAGGTCGCCGTGGATCACGCCACGCGGCAGTTCTTCGGCGCGGAAGCCGGACTGGTAGGCGATCTCCTGGCGAAGCAACTCGGCTTCGTCGGCCGGCAGCCGGGGCAGCACCCGCGGGGCGGCGGTTGTCCACCAAGCCGGGCCGCGCGGGTTGGACATTTGCGCCGGGTAGCTTCGGCCGGCCAGATGCAGGTCGGCGAGCAGTTCGCCCACCTGGGCGCAATGGCCGGGATCGGGCTGCTCCAGCGAGCGGCCTTCGAGGCAGCTGACGATGCAGGCCGGCTTGCCGTTCAATTCGCCGAGGAAGCCGTTGTCCAGGTTGGCGATCGGGCGCGGGCAGGGAATGCCGTGAGCAGCCAAGTGGCCGGTCAGGCCGAGAAAAAACGGCAGCTCGTCGCGGCCCAGTTTCTCGAACAGGGTCAGCACATAGCGCGCGTGGCTGGTGGTGACGAAGTAGTTGGTGTTCTCGATGCCGGCGGGGATGCCCTGCAGTTCGAGCAGGCCGCCGAGGGAATAGTTTTTCAGCCAGGCGGCGAGCTCATCCCGGGTGACGGTGGTGTAAACGGACATGGGGCGGGTTTCAGTTGTCAGTATTCAGTTATCAGTAATAAACACAGCCGCCTTACCTGACAACTGATAGCTGACAACTGCCTTTTTCAGAACCGTTTCAGTACCCATTGCGGCACGCGCACGCCGGAGTCCAGGTTGTCCTGGCGCGCATACTGGCCGTCGCCGCGATAATCGATCAGGTAGTAGGGCACGCCGTGGGGCGGGGTGACTTTCAGCATGTAGAGCTTGCCGCCGACGCGGTATTCCTCGACCTGGTCTTCGCCGCGCTTGGTGATGGTAACCTGCGGCTCGAACGCCGGGTCGAGTTCCATTCCGGCCGGCGCCGCGGGCGGCTCGGGGATCGGTTGCAGATCCTTGGGCAGCGGCTTGGCGCCTTCGGCATGAACGGACAGCGTCAGGGCAAACAGCAGGAGGGCAATCAGGACGCGCATGTTTTTTTCCTTCTTTTAATTATCAGTCTTCAGTAATCAGTTTTCAGCGAGCCGGTTTTACTGATCACCGACAACTCAAAGGCTGAGCAGCACTTCCCGCTCCGCCGGGGAAGGCTCGAAGCCGCGGGTTTCATAGTACTTGAAGATCGCGTCCACCACATCCTTCGGCTCGTCGATCACCTGGATCAGCTCCATGTCCTGCGCGTCGATCGTCCCCTCCTTGACCAGCGTTTCCTTGAACCAGTCCACCAGGCCGCGCCAGTAGGGTTCGTGCACCAGGATGATCGGGATCTTGCGGGTCTTGCCGGTCTGCACCAGGGTCAGCGCTTCCATCAGTTCGTCCAGGGTGCCGAAGCCGCCCGGCATGACGACATAGGCGGTGGCGAATTTGACGAACATCACCTTGCGCGCGAAAAAATGGCGGAAGGTCTGGCTGATGTTCTGGTACAGATTGGTGTGCTGCTCGTGCGGCAGCTGGATGTTGAGGCCGACGCTGGGCGACTTGCCGAAGAAGGCGCCCTTGTTGGCCGCCTCCATGATGCCCGGCCCGCCGCCGGAAATCACGGAAAAGCCGGCGTCGGACAGCAGCCGGGAGATTTCCTCGGTCAGCTTGTAGTAGGTATGGTCGAGGGGGGTGCGGGCGCTGCCGAAAATGCTCACGGCCGGGCGGATGCTGCTCAGGCGTTCCGTCGCCTCGACGAATTCTGCCATAATCTCGAACACGCGCCAGGATTCCCTGGCGGAATAAGCGTGGCTGGCCACATCCGAGCCCTGCATTTCGGGGATTTTTTCTGAGCTGTTCATTGTTGAGAATCGTGAGGAATGAAGAGTTGGGAGTGAGGAGTAAAAAACGGCGCGCTTTTGATGCTACTCCTCACTCCCAACTCCTTACTCTTCACTAAAAGGTTACCCGTGTATGGAAACTAAAACGCTGCTGCTGGTGGACGGATCGTCTTATCTGTACCGCGCCTTTCACGCCCTGCCCGACCTGCGCAACCGCCACAACGAGCCGACCGGCGCGATCTACGGCGTGCTCAACATGCTGCGCCGCCTGCACAAGGATTATAGCGCCGATTACAGCGCCTGTGTGTTCGATGCCAAGGGCAAGACCTTCCGCGAAGAACTCTATCCGCAGTACAAGGCCCACCGCCCGCCGATGCCGGACGACCTGGTGCGGCAGATCGGCCCGCTGCACGACGCGATCCGCGCCATGGGCTGGCCGCTGTTGATGGTGGAAAGGGTGGAGGCGGACGACGTGATCGGCACCCTGGCCGACCAGGCTTGGCGCCAGGGCATCCGCACCGTGGTCTCGACCGGCGACAAGGACATGGCGCAGCTGGTCAATCCGCATGTAACGCTAGTCAACACCATGAGCAACGAAAAGCTCGACGAAGCCGGCGTGACGGCCAAGTTCGGCGTGCCCGCCGCGCGCATCGTCGATTACCTCGGCCTGGTCGGCGACACCGTGGACGGCGTGCCGGGGGTGCCCAAGGTCGGGCCGAAAACCGCGGTCAAGTGGCTCACCCAGTACGGCTCGCTCGACAACCTGATCGCCCATGCCGGCGAGATCGGCGGGGCGGTCGGCGAGAATTTGCGCAATACGCTGGACTGGCTGCCCAAGGGGCGGGAGCTGCTCACCATCAAGTGCGACGTGGCGCTGCCCGTCACCGTGCAGGAGCTCGCGCCGCAACCGCAGGATACGCCGAAGCTGATTGAGCTGTTCGAGCGCTGCGAATTCAGGAGCTGGCTGAAGGAGCTGCCGGTCGGCGGCGAGCCGGCATCCGCCGCCACCGAGCGGCCACCGGCGCGGGAATCGGTGTATGAAACCGTGCTCACCGAGGCCCAGCTTGACGCCTGGCTGGAAAAGGCGGAGGGCGCCGGGCTGATTTCGGTCGATACCGAGACCACCAGCCTCGATCCATTGGTGGCGAAGATCGTCGGCATTTCGCTGGCGGTCGAGGCGCATCATGCCGCCTATATCCCGCTCGGCCATCATTACGCCGGCGTGCCGCAGCAGCTCGACCGCGAGGCGACGCTGGCGCGGCTCCGGCCGTTGCTGGAAGACTCCGCCCGGCCCAAGCTCGGCCAGAATCTCAAGTACGACAAGCACGTCTTCGCCAACCACGGCATTGCGCTCAACGGCATCGTCCACGACACCCTGCTCCAGTCCTACGTGCTGGAAAGCCACCGGCCGCACGACATGGATTCGATGGCGCTGCGCCATCTCGACGTCAAGACCGTGACCTACGCCGAAGTCGCCGGCAAGGGCGCGAAGCAGATCGGCTTCGACCAGGTGGACATCGACACCGCCACGCGCTACGCCGGCGAGGACGCCGACATCACCCTGCAGCTGCACCAGACGCTGTACCCGCAGATTGAAACCGAAAAACAGCTGGACTATGTTTACCGTCAGATCGAAATGCCGCTGCTCGACGTGCTCTTTACCGTGGAGCGCAACGGCGTGCTGATCGACACCAAGCTGCTCGGCCAGCAAAGCCAGGAGCTCGGCAAGACCATGCTGCGGCTGGAAGGCGAGGCGCACCGGCTGGCCGGCCAGCCGTTCAACCTCAACAGCCCGAAGCAGATCCAGGAAATCCTGTTCGGCCAGCTCAAGCTGCCGGTGAAAAAGAAAACCCCGAGCGGCACGCCCTCCACCGACGAGGACGTGCTGGCCGAGCTGGCGCTGGATTTTCCGCTGCCCAAGCTGCTGCTGGAATACCGCGGCGTGGCCAAGCTCAAGTCCACCTACACCGACAAGCTGCCGCGCATGGTGGACGCCAACACCGGCCGCGTCCATACCAGCTACAGCCAGGCGGTGGCGGTGACGGGGCGGCTGGCGAGCTCCGACCCCAATTTGCAGAACATCCCGGTGCGCAACGGCGAAGGGCGGCGCATCCGCGAGGCCTTCATCGCCCCGCCCGGCAGCCATCTCCTCGCCGCCGACTATTCGCAGATCGAACTCCGCATCATGGCCCACCTGTCGGGCGACGAAAGCCTGCTCAAGGCCTTCGCCGCGGGCGAGGACATCCACCGCGCCACCGCCGCCGAAGTGTTCGGCGTGGCGCACGACGAAGTGAGCAGCGAACAGCGCCGCTACGCCAAGGTGATCAACTTCGGCCTGATCTACGGCATGTCCTCGTTCGGGCTCGCCCAGCAGCTCGGCATCGAGCGCAGTGCCGCCCAGTCCTACATGGAGCGCTACTTCGCCCGCTATCCGGGCGTGGCGAGCTACATGGAGCGCACCCGCCAGGCCGCCAAGGCGCAGGGCTACGTCGAGACCGTGTTCGGTCGCCGCCTGTGGCTGCCGGAGATCAATGCCTCCAACGGCATGCGCCGCCAAGGTGCCGAGCGGGCCGCGATCAACGCGCCGATGCAGGGCACCGCCGCCGACCTGATCAAGCTCGCCATGATCGCGGTGCAGGGCTGGCTGGAAAAAAACCGGATGAAAAGCCTGATCATCATGCAGGTGCACGACGAACTGGTGCTGGAAGTGCCGGACGACGAGCTTGCGGCGGTCAGGCGCGAGCTGCCCGACTTGATGTGCGGCGTGGCGAAGCTGGCCGTACCGCTGGCCGTGGACGTGGGCGTGGGGCCGAACTGGGAACGGGCGCACTAGGAGGTCAATAGGCGAAGCGCAATGCGCCCGCTGGTTATTGCATCCTGCCGGACTGGAAAATTGACGGATAGCCCGGATGAAGCGAAGCGGAATCCGGGGCCGACACTTTCGGTGAAATCCCGGATTCCGCCTGCGGCTACATCCGGGCCACGCTTGCTGCCCCACGTGGAACATACCCCGATAACAGTGTATCCATGAAAAATACGCTGCATGATTCGGCGGGGAGATGGAAATCAACATGTTGTTTTGCAGCATCGACACCGAAACGCAGCATGTTATTTGAATAACGCGTCTTGCTTCGCCTTCCCGCCAACTGGCGCCCCACCGCGTATCTGCCTATAATCCATTCAACCCCAAACTTCGCTTTCCGACCGCCCAATTGATCCAGCAACGCTTTTTCATCGACGGCCCGGCGGGCAGGCTGGAGGCCGCAATCACCCGCCCCGATCAGGCGCCGCGCGGCATCGCACTGGTCGCCCACCCGCACCCGCTGTTTGGCGGGACGATGGACAACAAGGTGGCGCAGACCTTGGCCAAGACATTCGCCCGGCTCGGGATGGCGGCGTTTCGCGTGAATTTTCGCGGAGTGGGCGAGAGCGCGGGAGAATTCGACGAGGGCGTCGGCGAAACCGCCGACATGCTGGCGCTGGCGGAGCATGCGCGGCGCGAGGCGGGCGATTTGCCGGTCCTGCTGGCGGGTTTTTCATTTGGCGCTTTCGTGCAGACCCGGGTGCGGCAGGAGTTCGACGCGGCGCGGCTGGTGCTGGTCGCGCCGGCGGTGAAGCGCTTCGAGGTCGGTGCGGTGCAGCCGGACACGCTGGTGGTCCACGGCGAGCAGGACGAGGTGGTGCCGCTCGCCGATGTGCTCGACTGGGCGCGGCCGCAGGGCTTGCCGCTGGTGGTGGTGCCGGGGGTCGGCCATTTTTTTCACGGCCAGCTCCCCCTGCTGGCACGGGTCGTTGCCGACGGAGTTTGTCCATGGAACATGTAGCCCCGCCGCTGCTGAATATCCGCGGTTTGCGCAAGACCTACGGCGCGACCGAGGTGGTGGCCGGGCTCGACCTCGCGGTCGTGAAGGGCGAATGTTTCGGCTTGCTCGGGCCCAACGGCGCGGGCAAGACCACCACGCTGCGCCTTGCGCTCGGGCTGACCGCGCCGGACGGCGGCTCGGTCAGCCTGTTCGGCCTGCCGGTGCCGGCCGAGGCGCGCCGCGCGCGAATGCGGGTGGGCGTGGTGCCGCAGATCGACAATCTCGACCCCGATTTTTCGGTGCGCGAAAACCTGATGGTCTACGGGCGCTATTTCGGCATGAAGGACGCCGACATCGCCGTGCGCATCCCCGGCCTGCTCGAATTTGCCGGCCTGGAACACCGCGCCGAAGCCCGCATCGACGCCCTTTCCGGCGGCATGAAGCGGCGCCTGACACTGGCGCGGGCGCTGGTGAACGACCCCGACCTGCTGTTCCTGGACGAGCCGACCACCGGCCTCGATCCGCAGGCGCGGCACATGATCTGGCAGCGCCTGCGCATGCTGCTCGGCCAAGGCAAGACCCTGGTGCTGACCACCCATTTCATGGAAGAAGCCGAGCGGCTGTGCGACCGGCTGGCGATCATGGATCACGGCCGGATCATCGCCGAGGGCAGCCCGCAGGCCCTGATAAAAAGCCACATCGAGCCGCAGGTGGTGGAGGTCTTCGGCGAAGGGGTGGAACGCTGGATCGGGGAGAATGGCGACGCGCAGTGCGAGCGCACCGAGCGGGTCGGCGAAACCGTGTTTTGCTACACCCGCAATAGCGAAGTGTTGCTGCAGCAACTGGGGCAGCGTGGCGATCTGCGCTATTCGAGCCGTCCGGCCAGCCTGGAGGATGTGTTCCTCAAGCTTACCGGCCGCGATTTGCGGGATTGATCCTATAAACCTCATTTGAACCGCGGAGGACGCGGGGGACGCGGAGGAATTCAAAGGCTTATTGGACACTCACCCATTGGGTACGCCAGCGACAATCCGTAATCATTTGTTTTTCCTCTGCGCCCTCTGCGTCCTCTGCGGTGGAATACGGTTTTTAGGTTGATTTTCAAATAAGGAGAAAAAAATGAGCGTGCTCCAGGAATTCAAGGAATTCGCCGTCAAGGGCAACGTCGTCGATCTCGCCATCGGCATCATCGTCGGCGCGGCGTTCGGCAAGATCGTCACGTCCTTCGTCAACGACATCCTGATGCCGCCGATCGGCAAGCTGCTGGGCGGCTTCGATTTCGGCAACCTGTTCATCAATCTGTCCAGCCAGCCGGTGACGACGCTGGCGCAAGCCAAGGCCGCCGGCATCGCCACGATCAACTACGGCCTGTTCCTCAACACGCTGATCGATTTCGTGATCGTCGCCGCCGCGGTTTTCTTCCTGGTGCTCCAGATCAACCGGCTCAAGAATTCGCTCGCGGCGGAGGAGCCGGCACCGCCCGCCGCCGCGCCGGCCACCAAGGAATGCCCCTACTGTTTCAACGTCATCCCGGCCAAGGCCACGCGCTGCGGCTTTTGCACCTCGGAACTCAAATGACCCGTTTCTGGCGGCCGCCGGCGCTCAGCCTGCGCTTCTTCCCGGTGTGGCAGCGCAACTTCCTGGTATGGAAAAAGCTCGCCATACCCGCCATCCTCGGCAACCTGGCCGATCCCGCGCTTTACATGCTGGGCCTGGGTTACGGGCTGGGCGGGCTGCTCCGCGAGGTGGGCGGGGTGCCTTACCTGACCTTTCTCGCCGCCGGCACGGTGTGCTACAGCACGATGAACAGCGCGACCTTCGAAGTGCTGTATTCCGGCTTCTCCCGCATGCACGTGCAGCGCACCTGGGACGCAATCCTCAACGCGCCTCTGACGCTCGACGACATCCTGTTCGCCGAACTGCTGTGGGCCACCAGCAAGAGCCTGCTCTCCGGCCTGGCGATCCTCGCCATCGTGTGGGTAATGGGCCTAGCCGGGCTGGGGCAGACTTTATGGCTGATTCCCCTAATCGTGTTGATCGGTTTCTGCTTCTCGGGCATGGGCCTGGTGGTGACGGCACTGTCGCCCAGCTACGATTTCTTCATGTATTACTTCACCCTAGCCATCACGCCGATGGTCCTGCTGTGCGGGGTGTTCTATCCGGTGGACCAGCTGCCGCCGGCGCTGCAGGCGGTGTCGGCCTGGCTGCCGCTGACCCACGCCATCGCACTGGCGCGACCCCTGGTGCAAGGCGGCGCGCCGCAGCAGGTGCTCGCCCACGTGGCGGCGCTGTTTGCCTACGGCGCGCTCAGCTATTATGCCGCGCTGGTTCTGACCCGGCGCAGGCTGCTGAAATAACCCAATGAACCGCAAAGGACGCGGAGGAAGGCAAAAGCCCCAAAGCCGTTAAGCTTTTCCTCTGCGTCCTTTGCGTCCTCCGCGGTAAATTCTTATTTCTAAGATAAAATGTCGGTCATGAAAAACTCCCAGCAATTCTTTGCCCCCTGCCCGCGCGGCCTGGAACCCGTCCTGGCCGACGAACTCAAGGCGCTCGGCGCAGCCGGCGTCCAGCCTACCGACGGCGGCGTCGGTTTTGCCGGCGACATGGCGCTGTGCTACCGCGCCAACCTGCACAGCCGCATCGCCAGCCGCATCCTGTGGCGGCTCGCCGAGGGGCCATACCGCAGCGAGGACGACATCTACCGCGCCGCGCTGGCCGTGAACTGGCCGGAATGGTTCGACGTGGCGCGCACCTTCCGGGTCAAGGTCAGCGCCATCAAGTGCCCGCTGCGCAGCCTGGATTTCGTCACCCTGAAAATCAAGGACGCGGTGTGCGACAAGTTCCGCGCCGCTTGCGGCGAGCGGCCCAGCATCGACACCGCGGCGCCGGACATGCGGGTCTACGCTTTTCTCACCGCCGAGCGGGCCACGCTGTATCTCGACACCTCCGGCGAGGCGCTGTTCAAGCGCGGATACCGCCAGGAGCAAGGCGAGGCGCCGCTGCGCGAAAACCTGGCGGCGGGAATCCTGCTGCTCGCCGGCTGGCAGCGGGGGATGCCGCTGCTGGACCCGATGTGCGGCAGCGGCACTTTCCTGATCGAGGCCGCCCAAATGGCGCTCAACATCGCGGCCGGCGCGGAACGCTGGTTCGCCTTCGAGCAGATGAACAATTTCGACGCCGCCCTGTGGGACGCGATCTATCAGGAAGCGACGGCAGCCGAGCTGCCGAAAACGTCGTTGCCGATCTGGGGCAGCGACGTCTCCAGCACCGCGCTGGCGGCGGCGCGCGCCAACCTGGAAGCGGCCGGACTGGAGGGCGTGGTGACGCTGAAGCAGATCAACATGCTCGACATTTCGCCGCCCGCGCCGACCGGCGTCCTGGTCACCAATCCCCCGTACGCGGTGCGCATCGGCGAGCAGGAGGAAATGGCGCGGCTCTATCCCCGGCTCGGCGACCTGCTCAAGCAGAAGTTCGGCGGCTGGCGCGCCTGCTTCTTCAGCGCCGACATGCGCCTCGCCAAGCTGATCCGGCTGGCGGCGAGCCGTCGCGTCCCGCTTTACAACGGCGCGCTGGATTGCCGGCTGTTCGTCTATGAGATGGTGGCAGGATCGAACCGCAAGGCGAAAAAAGAAGGCGGCGCCGATGGAGCGGAGCCGGTTTCCGTGCCACAATAGCCCAAGACTGACAAGAAAGGCACCCCCCATGTTGATCCCACCTCCCAAACTCACCCCTGACCTCGTGGCGGAATTGGATTTCCTCGCCCATTACGACCTCGACACCATGCAGGAAGGCATCAAGGTGCACAAGGACGCCGATTCGGCCGTGATCGCCGCGGTGCGGCGGCTGCACGGCAAGAAGCTGGTCACCCAGACCGACGGCGGCTATCTCACCGCGCTCGGGCGCGAAGTCGCCGAAGCGCTCCAGGCGACGCTGACCATCCTCGACGCAAAGTAAAGCGATGGCGCCGCAGATCGGCGAGCTGATCGAGCGGATCAGGGGTCTGGAACACGAGCTCGAACTGGAGCTCGCCACCCGGCGGGAAGAGCTGCGCTTCACCATCGAGAACCGGAAAATCCGCTTCGAGCAGGAGATCCTGGCGCAGCACCGCCTGCTGAAAATCGGCCTGCTGCGCTACCTGTTGCAGGCGCGGCTGCGCAATCTGGTCACCGCACCGGTCGTCTATGCCATGTTCTTTCCGCTGCTGCTGCTCGATGCCGGCGTTTCCCTGTACCAATTCACGTGCTTTCCGCTCTACGGCATCCCCAAGGTCAGGCGGCGCGACTATCTGGTCTTCGACCGCCATAACCTCGCCTACCTCAACCTGTTCGAGAAGATCAACTGCACCTACTGCTCCTATGGCAACGGCCTGCTGTCCTACGTCAAGGAGATCGTGGCGCGCACCGAACAGTACTGGTGCCCGATCAAGCACGCGCAGCGGCGGTTGCAGGCGCATTCCCGCTACAGCCGCTTCGTCGATTTCGGCGATGCGGAAGCCTATCGCCGCGAACTGGAGCAGCTGCGCTGCGACTTCAACCACAACGGCGAGAAAAAATAACCGGCGCGCTCCCGGCCCATCAAGGAAAACCTATGCAACCCCGCTCCACCGGCAAGAAAATCGCTTTCGGCTTCTGCGTCGCCTCGTTCGCCGGCATGGCCGCCAGCCTGCCATTGTTCCTCTACCTGCTGTTCGCCCGCGGCTTGGGCGACGTGCTCGCCGCGAGCGCGATGGCCACTACCCTGTTCTTCATGTTCTGCGGCATCGTGCTCTATTTCATGAGCAAGCCTCCGCTGTATGAACTTCAGCCGTGGGACAGCGAAGAAAAAGCTGAAAAATGACCCGAGCCTGGCTGCTCGTTTTTTTCGCGGCGCTGAGCTGGTCCGCCGTCAACCCCAAGGACACCCTGACCTGGTTCCTTGAGGTTTTTCCTGCGCTGCTGGCGGCGGCCTTGCTGTGGGGCACGCGTCGCCGGTTTCGTTTTACCCCGCTGGCCTATTCCCTGATCCTCGTACACTGCGTCATCCTGATGGTCGGCGGGCACTACACTTATGCCGAAGTGCCCCTGTTCGACCAGCTCAAGGATGTTTTCGGCTGGCAACGGAACAATTACGACAAGCTCGGGCACTTCGCCCAGGGCTTCGTCCCCGCCATCGCGGCGCGCGAAATCCTGATCCGCAACGCCGTGGTCGCGTCCGGGAACTGGCGATTTTTCATCGTTTCCTCCATATGCCTGGCGATCAGCGCGCTGTACGAGCTGATCGAATGGGCGGTGGCGCTGGCTTCGGGCGAAGCGGCGTCAGCTTTTCTCGGCACGCAGGGGGATATCTGGGATACGCAGTCGGACATGGCGTTTGCCCTGGCCGGTGCGGTTATCGCCCAGATAGCCCTGGGCCGGATGCACGACCGCCAGATCGATAATCCCATAAACCGCGGTTAACCATGGGGCTCACGGGGAACACGGGGTAAAGTCCATTTGTTGCATGTTTTGCCCATGCCACCCATAGGGGTGACGAAGGTTAAATTCAAAATCCCACGCCATTCCCCGTGCGTTCCGTGTTCCCCGTGGTTTAAATAAGGTTTTTAGGATAATGGGGAAGAAAATGATCAAGCACATCGTGGTGTGGCGGCTCGACGAGCGGGCCGGCGACAAGGCAGCCAACGCGCTCCGGCTGAAACAGCTGCTGGAAGGGCTCAATGGCCGCATTCCCGGTTTGTTGAAGCTGGAGGTGGGGATCGATTTCAGCCGGGAAAACGAATCTTCCGACGTGGTGCTGGTTTCGGAATTCGAAAGCAGGCAAGCATTGGAGGCTTACCAGACGCACCCGGCCCATGCCGAAGTCGCACCCTTCGTCAAATCGGTCCGATCAGAACGCCGGGTGATCGATTACGAAGCCTGAACGGGTTGGTTTTTCCTGGCGACAATCGTCGCAAACACCTTTTCGGTATTGTTCGGCGCGGGAAAAGCCTGGTGGCTGAGTTCCAGCACCTGCCAGCCGGCGAAACGCCGTTCGAGCTCGTCGCGGCCGTACAGGTAATAATGGTCCGGCTGGAACATGCCGAGAAAAGTGGTGCCCTCGGTCAGGACATTGATCGCCGCGCAACCGCCCGGCTCGACGTGCCGCTGGATTTCTCCGAGAAGTTGCAACGCTCGCGCCTGATCGAAGAACATCAGCACCCCGACTGACGCAATCGCGTCGAACTGCCCGTCCAGCCGATAATCCGCCAAGTCGGCCTGGACGCCCCGGAGCGCCAGCTTTTCCGCCGCCGCCACCCGCTGGATGTGCGCGACGGCGGTGGGGCTGGCGTCGACCGCCGTCACCTCGGCACCGCGCCGCGCCGCCGCGATGCTCAGGTTGCCGAGCCCGCAGCCCAGTTCCAGCACCCTTCCGGACAGGTGCGGCAGGACCGCCTGTTCGAATGGATTGAGCGCAAAATCCCCCGCACCGACCTGCTTCTGGAATTGCGCATCGAAAAAGGCGACCGAATGGTTTCGATGCATTCTAGAGAACCCGCTCCTGCAGCAGGCCAAGCAGATACCGCCCATAGCCGTTCTTGGCCAGGGGCTGGGCCAGCGCGGCCAGCTGCTCCGCCGTGATGTGGCCCATGCGGTAGGCGATTTCCTCCGGGCAGGCGATTTTCAGGCCTTGGCGTTTTTCGATGATCTCGATGAATTGGGAGGCTTCGAGCAAAGATTCGTGCGTGCCGGTGTCGAGCCACGCCATGCCGCGCCCCATCAGCGACACTTCCAGCTCGCCGCGCGCCAGGTATACCCGGTTGACGTCGGTGATTTCCAGCTCGCCGCGCGCAGAGGGCTTCATGTTGCGGGCGATGTCCACCACTTGGTTGTCGTAGAAATACAGGCCGGTCACCGCGTAGCGGGATTTCGGCACGGCGGGTTTTTCCTCGATGGAAAGCGCCTTGCCGGCTGGATCGAATTCCACCACGCCGTAGCGCTCCGGGTCATGCACCGGATAGGCGAACACCGTGGCGCCACGCTCCTTTTGCGCCGCCGCCTGGAGATCGTTCGACAGCTCGTGGCCGTAAAAAATATTGTCGCCCAGCACCAGGGCACAGGGGTCGTTGCCGATGAACTCCGCGCCGATGACGAAGGCCTGGGCGATGCCTTCCGGCGCGGGCTGCACCGCGTAGCGGATGTCGAGCCCCCACTGCGCGCCGTCGCCGAGCAGCTGCTCGAAGCGCGGCGTGTCCTGCGGCGTGGAAATCACCAGGATCTCGCGGATTCCCGCCAGCATCAGAGTGGACAAGGGATAGTAAATCATCGGCTTGTCGTAGATCGGCAGCAGCTGCTTGGACACGGCCAGGGTGACCGGATGCAGCCGGGTGCCGGAGCCGCCCGCGAGGATGATGCCCTTCATGACGCCCCCCGATTCTGGTAATTCGTCGCCATCCATTTCTGGTATTCGCCGCTCACCACGTTGTCCACCCAGCCCAAGTGGGCCAGATACCAGGCCACGGTCTTGCGGATGCCGCTATCGAAGGTTTCTGCCGGTTTCCAGCCCAGTTCGCGCTCGATCTTGCGCGCATCGATGGCATAGCGCGCGTCGTGGCCGGGGCGATCCTTCACGTAGGTGATCAACGAGGCATGGGGCTGTCCGTCGGCGGCGGGCTTCAACTCGTCGAGTATGGCGCATAGCGTATGCACCACGTCGAGATTGGTTTTTTCGTTCCAGCCGCCGATGTTGTAGGTTTCGCCCAAGCGGCCGCCGGCCAGCACGGCGCGGATCGCGGCGCAGTGGTCGCCCACATACAGCCAGTCGCGCACGTTGAGGCCGTTGCCGTAAATCGGCAGCGGCTTGCCGTTGAGGGCGTTGAGCAGCACCAGGGGAATCAGCTTTTCCGGGAATTGGTAGGCACCGTAGTTGTTGGAGCAATTGGTGGTCAGCGTGGGCAGCCCGTAGGTGTGATGATAAGCCCGCACCAGATGGTCGGACGCCGCCTTGGAAGCGGAGTAGGGGCTGTTCGGCGCGTACGCCGTGGTTTCGGCGAAAGGCGGATCGTTCGGCCCGAGCGACCCGTACACTTCGTCGGTGGACACGTGCAGGAATCGGAATGCCGTCTTGTCCGCGCCCGCCAGCCCCTGCCAGTAGGCGCGGGCTTCTTCCAGCAGGCTGAAAGTGCCGTTGATATTGGTCTGGATGAATTCGCCGGGGCCGTTGATGGAGCGGTCCACATGGCTCTCCGCGGCGAAGTGGACGACGGCGCGCGGCTGGTGCCCGGCCAGCAGTTTCGCCACCAGCGGCCGGTCGTTGATGTCGCCCTGGACAAAGACGTGGCGGGGATCGTCCTTGAGCCCGGCGAGATTTCCCAGGTTGCCGGCGTAGGTCAGCTTATCCAGGTTGACCACCGGCTCCTCCGCCCGCGCCAGCCAGTCCAGTACGAAATTTGCGCCGATGAAGCCGGCGCCGCCGGTAACCAGGATCAAGTTGGCATCCTTTCAAATATGGTGGGTACGCCGAAATCCGGAGCCAGGGCTTTTTGCCCGGACATCTCCCGTGCATTATATCTTAGCCTAATTCGCCGTACGACTATCCACACCACGCTCACGCATCCCGTTTCGCGAGTTTCACGCTAAAATACGCCGATGCCGAAAATATTGCTCGTCAAGACCTCGTCGATGGGGGATGTGATCCACAACCTGCCGGTCGTCAGCGACATTCGCACCCGTTTTCCCGATGCCCAAATCGACTGGGTGGTGGAAGAATCCTTTGCCGGCATCCCCGCCTTGCATCTGGGTGTGGGGGCAATCCTTCCCGTCGCCGTGCGGCGCTGGCGCAAGAACCCGCTCAGCGCCTCCGTGCGCGGCGAAACCGGCGCTTTCGTTCGATTGCTGCGCGGCAAGGTTTACGACGTGGTGCTCGACACCCAGGGCCTGATCAAGAGCGCGCTGATTACCCGCCTCGCGCAGGGCACGCGCTGCGGCTTCGACTGGAGCAGCGCGCGCGAACCGCTGGCCGCGCTGTTTTATGACGAGACGGTGCAGGTGGAAAAAGGCCGGCACGCGGTGGAGCGCAACCGCATGCTGGCCGGGCGCGCGTTCGGCTATACCGCGGACGAGCCGGTGAACTATGGTATCGCCGCGCCAATCCTGGCCTTGCCCTGGCTGCCGGCGCGCCCTTTTGCCGTACTGCTGCACGCCACCAGCCGCGACGACAAGCTGTGGGCGGAAGCCGGCTGGGTTGCGCTGGGCGCCCACCTCGCCGGCCGTGGGATAACTTCGGTATTGCCGTGGGGCAGCGAAACCGAGCACCGGCGCAGCCTGCAACTGGCGGAGCGCATCCCCGGCGCCGTCGTGCCGCCGGCGCTGTCGCTCGCCGAGGCCGCGGCACTGCTGTCCCGGTCGGTGGCGGCAATCGGCGTCGATACCGGCCTGATCCATCTGGCGGCGGCGCTGAACGTGCCGGCCATAGCGATTTACTGCGCCTCCGACCCTGGCCTCACCGGCCTGCACGCCAGCGGCAAGGCGGCCAGCCTGGGCCGGGCGGGAGCGGCGCCCGATGCGGCGGCGGTGATCGATGCCCTGGACCGGATTGCATGACGCGCCGGCTCTACACGCTGCTGCTCTACCTGCTGCTGCCTTATATTTTTTTCCACCTGCTGTGGCGCTCGCGCCGCCAGCCGGAATACCTGCGCCACCTCGGCGAACGCTTCGGCTTCTACCGGGACGAGCCGCCCGCCCCGCTGATCTGGCTGCATGCCGTCTCGGTGGGCGAAACCCACGCCGCGGCGCCCCTGGTCGATTGCTTGCTGGCGCACCATCCCGGCCACAAAATCCTGCTCAGCCACATGACGCCGACCGGGCGGGAAGCTGGCCGCAAGCTGTTCGGCGACCGCGTCGTGCAGTGCTATCTACCCTACGATTTTCCGTTTGCGGCAAGGCGATTTCTCCGGCATTTCAAGCCCGAGATCGGGCTGCTGATGGAGACCGAGATCTGGTTCAACCTAGTGCAGGCCAGCCGGCAAGCCGGTGTGCCACTGGTGCTGGCCAATGCGCGGATGTCGGCGAAATCCGCCGCCCGGTACGCCCGGTTCGGCGCGCTCAGCCGGGAAAGCCTGCAAACCCTGGCCGCGATCGCCGCCCAGACCGAGGCCGATGCGCAGCGGCTGGCCCGACTGGGCGCGCCATCGGTGCACGTGGCCGGCAACCTCAAATTCGACGTAGCCGTTCCGCAACACCTGATCGAGCTGGGCCGTTCCCTGCGCGCCCGTTTCGGGGCGGGACGGCCGGTATTTCTCGCCGCCAGCACGCGCGAGGGCGAAGAAGCGCTGATTTTGCAGGCGCTGTCCGCCGCCGGCATGCCCGATTTGCTGACCGTGATCGTGCCGCGTCATCCGCAGCGCTTCGAGCCGGTGGCCCAGATGCTGGCGCAGCGCGGCATTCGTTTTCAGCGCCGCTCGGACGACCAGGTCGTCGCGCCCGAAACGCAAGTGCTGCTGGGCGACAGCATGGGGGAGATGTTCGCGTATTACGCCGCCTGCGATATCGCCTTCATCGGCGGCAGCCTGCTGCCGCTCGGCGGGCAAAACCTGATCGAGGCAGCGGCACTGGGCAAGCCGGTTTTGCTTGGCCCGCACACCTTCAATTTCACCCAGGCCGCCGAGCTTGCGATTCAGGCGGGAGCGGCGCAGCGCGTGGGCAGCGCCGAAGAATTGATCCAGACGGCGGGAAGTTTATTGCAGGCGCCGGAGAAAATCCGCGCCATGTCGGCGGCGGCGCTTGCCTTTGCCGGCGAGCATCGCGGCGCGACGGAGCGGCTGATGGCCCTGATCGAGCCTTTTATGGAGGGGAAAAACTGAACTGAACGCCCGCCATTCCGCGTGACCAGGACGGGCTCTGCGCGCCCTGCAGCCAACAGCCATGGCGAATCGCCGCGCCGAATAATATGTGGGTCAGGCTTTCTCGCCCGTGCGAGCAGCTTGCTGCCGCTCCTTGCGGGTACAGCCTGACGTATGGCTGCGCCCTAAAGGGCATAAGAGCCATACCCACAATAGCTCGCTATCCTGCGAGTTTTACGCTGAACTATTTCCCGGCCAGCCACTGGTTGACCTGTTCCAGGTCGTCTTCCTTCAGCGTTCCCACCGCCGACCGCAGCTTGAGCTGGCTGAGGATGTAGCTGTAGCGCGCCTGCGACAAATCGCGCTTGGCGGTATAGAGCTGCTGCTGGGCATTGAGCACGTCGACGTTGGTGCGCACCCCCACCTCCTGCCCCAGCTTGGTGGAATCCAGCGAGCTCTGGCTGGATACCAGCGCCTGCTCCAGCGCCTTGACCTGGGCCACGCCGCTGGTTACGCCCAGATAGGCCTGGCGCGTTTGCAGCGCCACCTGGCGGTTGGCCTGCTCCAGATCCTGCTGCGCTTTCCCCTGGTTCGCCGCGGCTTCGCGCACGCGGGAGCTGACCGCACCACCCTGGTAAAGCGGCAGGTTGAATTGCAGGCCGATCGCGGCACTCTTCATTTCCCCGAAAACGGCAACGGCGGCGCTGGCGTTATTCGCGTCCCGGTAGGACGCTACCAGATCCAGCGTGGGAAAATGGCCGGCGCGGTTGCGCTCCACTTCCAGGTTGGCGATTTCCAGCGCCGCGCGCTGAAGCTGCAGGGTGGGATTCAGCTGCTCAGCCGACTCCACCCACTTGTTCATGTCGTTGGGCACGGGCAGCACCAGAGGCAGCTTCTCGCTGAGCACGGCGAGGGAATCCGGGATCTTGACGATGATCTGCTGCAAGGTGCGCTTCTTGATTTCCAGGTCGTTCAGGGCAGCGATTTCCTGGGCGTTGCTCAGGTCATATCTCGATTGGGCTTCGTGGGTATCCACGATGGTCGCGGTGCCGACCTCGAAGTTGCGCTTGGCCTGGGCCAGCTGCTCGGCGATGGCGGCTTTCTGCGCGCCGGCCAGGGCCACGTTGTCCTCCGCGAGCAGCACGTCGAAGTAGGCTTGCGCCACCCGCAAGATCAAGTCCTGGCGAGCATTGGCAAACTGCGCCTCGGCCTGGTCCACCTGGCTTTTGGATTGTTGGTACTGGACAAAATTCTGCTTGCGGTAAATCGGCTGGCTGAGGGAAAGCGTGTAGTCGTTGGAATTGAAGCGGTTGACCGCATTGCTGCTCTCCACACGATTCCACGCGGTGTCGGCGCTCAGCCCGACGGTGGGCAGCAGCAGCGCCAGTCCCTGCGGCAGTTTTTCCTGGCCGGCTTCATAGGCGTAGCGGGCCGAAGCGTAGGCGGCGTCCTGCTGCTGCGCCTCGCGGTAGACGTCGATGAGGTTGGCGGCTTGCAAAGCGGGGCTGGCGAGAAGCGCGAGAAGCGCGAACGACATGCGTTTCATACCCGGCGGCCGGGCGCTGTGCTGAACCTTCATTTTTTACCCTTTAACCAAACTTGACTGTAGGCGCAAAATAACACTGACCGACCGGTCGGTCAACCTGGCTGGCGGCGAGCGGGATGCGGTTTTTCTATTAACGTGAAACTCGCGAAGCGAGCCCTCGTCCCCCTCGCCCGTCTCGCCAGAGCGAGCGGCTTTGCCGCCGCTCTCGGCGGGGACACTCCTTGCGGGTGCAGGGAGAGGGGAACGGTCATGGCGCATCGCCGTTTCATGATTTGGGGCGGCGATGCGCCATGACCGTTAGCTTAAAATACGAAGCGCTGCGGCTGCATTGCATTCTTCAGCGGCGGAATGCTGGTTTCGAACAGGTTGGTTGTGCGGTAGGCGTCTTCCGCCACGCGGGTAATCAGCTGCGCTTCCATCACCGGCGCCTCGCCGACCACGGCAAACAACCTGCCGCCGACTTTAAGGCTGGCCAGAAAGACTTGCGGCAGCACCGGCACAGAACCGGTCAGCACGATCGCGTCGTAAGGCCCTCGCTGCGCCCAGCCGCGGGCGGCATCGCCCACTTCCAGGGTGACGTTGGCAATGCCCTGTTTTTTGAGTATAGCTGCTGCGCCCGCGGCGAATTCGGGCACGATCTCGACGCTGTGCACCTGTCCCTCCGGCGCCAGCATAGCCAGCAGGGCGGTCATGTAACCGCTGCCGGTGCCGACTTCCAGCACCCGGTCGGCGGGTTTCACGCCGACTTCCTGCACGATCCGCGCCTCGAGCTTGGGCGGCAGCATCGATTCGCCGTGGCCGAGCGGAATTTCCAGGTCGGAAAAAGCCAGGTTGCGGCACGCTGCGGGAACGAAATCCTCGCGCCTGACCTGGTGCAGCAAATCCAGCACATCCTGATCCAGCACATCCCAGGTGCGAATCTGCTGCTCCACCATGTTAAAACGGGCCTGCTCCATATCCATGACCATTTGCTCCAAGTAAGACTATGCTAATACTTGCAATTATTCCACATTTCAATTAGTTTCACACACTTTGCTAGGGGTCCCCGCACGGGGTGAGAAATACCCTCCGAACCTGATGCGGACGAAGCCGCCGTAGGGAAGCATTCCGATGCTCCTTGCGATTTTTCCTGGAGCGCCAATGAACGACCAATCCGTTTTCCTCAGCCGTACCGCGCGCGTCGACGAAGCCGCGGTGCAGCCTTTCGCCAATTCGCGCAAAGTGTATGCGCCGGGTTCGAGCCCCGACATCCGCGTGCCGATGCGCGAAATCAGCCTGTCCGACACCCCTGCCAGCATGGGCGCGGAACGGAACCCGCCCGTTTATGTCTACGATACCTCCGGCCCCTACACCGATCCGGCCGCCAACATCGACATCCGCCAAGGGCTGCCGGCCATCCGCGCGCCGTGGATCGAAGGGCGCAACGACACCGAAGCGCTGCCCGGCCTGACCTCCGCCTACGGGCGCGAGCGGCTGAACGACCCCGTCCTGGCCGACATGCGCTTCAACCTGCACCGCACGCCGCGCCGCGCCAAGGCCGGCATGAACGTCAGCCAGATGCACTATGCCCGCCAGGGCATCGTCACGCCGGAAATGGAATATGTCGCCATCCGTGAAAATCAGCGCCGCGAGAACCTGTCCGACCTGATCACTAGGCAGCATGCAGGGGAAAGCTTCGGCGCGGGCATCCCGAAGATCATCACGCCGGAATTCGTGCGCGACGAGATCGCCCGCGGCCGCGCCATCATCCCGGCCAACATCAATCACCCCGAGCTGGAGCCGGCCATCATCGGCCGCAACTTCCTCACCAAGATCAACGCCAACATCGGCAACTCGGCGCTGGCCTCGTCGATCCACGACGAAGTGGAAAAGATGGTGTGGGGCATCCGCTGGGGCGCCGACACGGTCATGGACCTGTCCACCGGCAAGAACATCCACGAAACCCGCGAATGGATCATCCGCAACAGCCCGGTTCCCATCGGCACTGTCCCGATCTACCAGGCGCTGGAAAAAGTCGGCGGCAAGTCCGAAGAGCTGACCTGGGAAATCTTCCGCGACACCCTGATCGAGCAGGCCGAGCAGGGCGTGGACTACTTCACCATCCATGCCGGCGTGCGCCTCGCCTACGTGCCGATGACGGCGAAGCGCATGACCGGCATCGTCTCGCGCGGCGGCTCGATCCTCGCCAAATGGTGCTTGGCGCACCACAAGGAAAATTTCCTCTACACCCATTTCGAGGACATCTGCGAGATCATGAAGGCCTACGACGTCAGCTTCTCGCTTGGCGACGGCTTGCGCCCCGGTTCGCTCTACGACGCCAACGACGAAGCCCAGTTCGCCGAACTCAAGACCCTGGGCGAACTCACCCATATCGCCTGGAAGCACGACGTGCAGACCATCATCGAAGGCCCCGGCCACGTGCCGATGCACATGATCAAGGAGAACATGGATCTCCAGCTCAAATACTGCGACGAAGCGCCGTTCTACACCCTCGGCCCCTTGGTCACTGACATCGCCCCCGGCTACGACCACATCACCTCCGGCATCGGCGCCGCCATGATCGGCTGGTACGGCTGCGCCATGCTGTGCTACGTCACGCCGAAAGAGCACCTCGGCCTGCCCGACAAGGAAGACGTGCGCACCGGCATCATCACCTACAAGATCGCCGCCCACGCCGCCGATCTGGCCAAAGGCCACCCCGGCGCACAAATCCGCGACAACGCGGTGTCCAAGGCACGCTTCGAATTCCGCTGGGACGATCAGTTCAACCTCGGCCTCGACCCCGACAAGGCGCGCGAATTCCACGACGAAACCCTGCCCAAGGATTCGGCCAAGGTCGCCCATTTCTGCTCGATGTGCGGGCCGCAGTTCTGCTCGATGAAAATCTCCCAGGACGTGCGCGATTACGCCGCCGGCCAGGGGGTATCGGAAAACGAGGCTTTGGAAAAAGGGATGCAGGAAAAATCTGTAGAATTCCTACGCACCGGGGCCGACCTGTACCGGAAAGCCTGACCGATGGATCAATTGCTGCTGTTCAAAGCTCTGATACTGGGCGTCGTGGAAGGCTTAACGGAATTCCTGCCCGTTTCCAGCACCGGCCATCTGATCATTGTTGGCGATCTGCTGGGTTTCAACGATGAGGTGGGCAAGGTATTCGAGATCGTGATCCAGCTCGGCGCCATCCTGGCGGTGTGCTGGGAATACCGCGCCAGACTGGCCAGAGTGGCGGGCGGTCTGGCCAGCGACGCGGCGGCGCGCCGCTTCGTCTGGAACCTGTCCATCGCTTTCCTGCCGGCTGCCATCCTGGGGCTGTTCTTCATCAAGGCGATCAAGGCGCACCTGTTCAACCCGTTCTCGGTGGCGATCGCTTTCATCGTCGGCGCGCTGGTGATTTTCTGGGTGGAGAAGAAGGCGTTCCATCCGCGTATCGACAGCGTCGATGACATGACCTGGAAAGACGCGCTGAAAGTCGGGCTGGCGCAATGCCTTGCGCTGATCCCCGGCACCTCGCGCTCGGGGGCGACCATCATGGGCGGCATGGTGTTCGGCCTGTCGCGTCAGGCCGCGACCGAGTTTTCCTTCTTCCTCGCCATCCCGATCATGTTCGCGGCCACGTTCTACGATGTGTACAAACATTGGCAACTGCTGCATGTCCATGACCTGGGCACGTTCGCAGTGGGTTTCGCGACTGCTTTCGCCAGCGCTTTTTTCGCCATCCGCGCGTTGCTGCGCTACGTTTCACGCCATAGCTTCACAGTGTTCGCCTGGTACCGCATCGTGTTCGGTGTGCTGCTGCTCTATTACTACCGCGCCGAGCTGTTCCAGGCGATGTCGTAGCCGCTTCCTCAAGTCCGACCGGCTCCTGACAACGCCTCGATCTTCAGGTTGACCGGCTTGCCTTTGCGCGCGCGCCTGGCCACTTCCAACGGCGGCGTTTCCTCGATCATGCGGCCGCGCCGGACACCGCGCAGGATTAGCGTTTCCGCGAAGGCGCCAGTCAGTTTCAAGGTTTCCGACTTGTCCAGCGCCATCAGGATCACACCGCGCCCCTTGGGCATTTGCTTGACCTCGTCGAGCGGGAACACCAGCAGCTTGTCGCCGCTCGACACGCAAGCCAGGTAGAACGCATCCCGCGCGATCCTGACCGGCGGCAGCACCCGTTCGCCTTCTTCCAGCGTCATTAGCAGCTTGCCGCCCTTCTGTCGCGAGGTCATGTCGGCGATAGTGGTGACGAACCCGTAGCCGCCCGAATTCGCCAGCAGCACCCGTTCGTCCGCCGTGCCGGTCATGACGCTGACGATCCGGCTGCCGGCCTGGAGATCGATCAGCGAGCCGGCCGGCACGCCGTCGCCCTTGCCGCCGGGAATCTGCGAGGCGGTGACGGTATAGGCGCGGCCGTCCGAGCCGAGCAGGATGACCGAGTCGGGCGAGCGGCACTCGATGGCGGCGAACAGCCGGTCGCCCTCCTTGAACGACAGCGCGGCGAGGTCGATGCCGTGGCCCTGGCGCTGGCGCAGCCAACCCTTTTCCGACACCACGACGGTCACCGGCTCGTCCAGCACGGCAGCTTCGGACAGGGATGCGCGCCGCTCGGGCTGGATCAGCGTGCGGCGCGCGTCGCCGAACTTCTTGGCGTCGTCGCGGATCTCGCGGGCAACCAGCGCCTTCATCCGCGCGGGGTTGGCGAGCAGCCCTTCGAGCTTGGCGCGTTCCTTCACGAGTTCGGCGATTTCCTGCTCGATCTTGATGCCTTCCAGCCGCGACAGCTGGCGCAGGCGGATTTCCAGGATGTCGTCGGCCTGGCGCTCGGTCAGGTTGAAGCGGGCCATCAGCGCGGGCTTCGGCTCGTCCGACTCGCGGATCAGGCGGATCACCTCGTCGATGTTGAGGAAAACGATGTGCCGCCCTTCCAGGATGTGGACGCGGTCGTTGACCTTGCCCAGACGGTGGCGCAGCCGCCGTTCCACCGTCGCCACCCTGAACCGGCACCATTCGGTCAGGATGGTGAACAGCGACTTCTGCATCGGGTTGCCGTCCAGCCCGACCTGGACCAGATTGAAGGAAACGGTGGTTTCCAGGCTGGTGTAGGCGAGCAGGGTGCGGGCGAATTCGTCGCGGTCGATGCGCGAGCTTTTCGGCCCGAACACGATGCGCACCGCCTGCTCCTTGTCGGATTCATCGCGCGCCGATTCGAGCAGCGACAAGAGCAGCGTCTTGGTCTGCGCCTGCGACTGGTCGATGGCTTTCTTGCCGACCTTGGGCTGCGGATTGGTCAGCGCCTCGATCTCGGACAGCACTTTCGCCGCCGATGCGCCGGGCGGCAGCTCGGTGATCACCATCTGCCACTGGCCGCGCGCCATCTCCTCGAACACGTAGCGCGCCCGCACCGCGATCGTCCCGCGGCCGCTGGCATAGGCGTTGCGGATTTCCTGCGGGCCGGACAGAATCTGGCCGCCGCCGGGGAAGTCCGGGCCGGGGATCATGGCGAGCATTTCCTCTTCGCCGAATTTGGCCGATTCGATCATCATCGCCGCCGCTTCGCACACCTCGCCCAGGTTGTGCGGCGGGACTTCGGTGGCGATGCCGACGCCGATGCCGGAGGCGCCGTTGAGGAGCAAAAAAGGCAGCCGCGCCGGCAGCACGGCGGGCTCCTGGAACGAGCCGTCGTAATTCTGGCGGAAATCCACCGTGCCGTGGTCGAGCTCGGACAACAGGAGCTGCGCGATCGGCGTCAGGCGCACTTCGGTGTAGCGCATCGCCGCGGCCGAGTCGCCATCGAGGCTGCCGAAATTGCCCTGCCCGTCGATCAGCGGGTAGCGCAGCGAGAAATCCTGCGCCATGCGCACCGCCGCCTCGTACACCGCGCTGTCGCCATGCGGATGGAATTTACCGATCACGTCGCCGACGATGCGCGCCGACTTCTTGTGCGGCTTGTCCGGCTCGTTGCCCATCTCGCGCATCGCATACAGGATGCGCCGCTGCACCGGCTTCTGGCCGTCGCGCACGTCGGGAATGGCGCGCGACTTCGACACCGCCATCGCATAGGCCAGATAGGCGGACTTGGCATAGTCGGCCAGGTCGTCCTGCGGCTCTTCCTGCTCCGCTTCGGGCGATTCCGGCGGCAGCGGAGGCAGCGCCGGATCTCCCGCCGCCCCGCCGCCCTCGTCCAGCGGATCCAGGTGCTCGAACAGATCGGGGGTGATGTTGTCGATTTCGTCCTTCATTGGTTCCAGGTTTCGCGGTCAAAAATGGATTGTAGGATAGCAAGCCCGTCTGGATGGCGCCATAGGGCAATCCGGGAACGCCGGACGAAATTGCCTGTCTACTCGGTTTTCAAACCAGCGGGAGTTCCGCATGAACATTTTCAAGCAGAAAGACGAGAAAGCCCACCTTGAGGCTGTCCCGCGCCGCGAGGCCGGGCAGGCGGCCGAAGCCGTCAAATCCGATTCGGCCCACGCCGACGAAAAGGCAGGCAGCAAGATGATCGTCGGGCCGGGCATCCGGCTGCTGGGGTCGGAAATCACCGACTGCGACACCGTCATCGTCGAAGGCTGGGTCGAAGCCACGGTGGACGGCCGGGTCATGCAGATTTCGGAAAAAGGCACCTTCACCGGCGTCGCTACGGTCGACGAAGCCGAAATCCGCGGCCTGTTCAAGGGCGACCTGACGGTACGCAAACGCCTGACGGTGTGCGCCACCGGCAAGGTATCCGGCAAGATTCGCTACGGCAAGCTGGTGGTGGAAGAAGGCGGCGAACTATCCGGCGACGTCAGCGCGCTCGGCGCCGAACAGCCGCTGACGATCAAGCTGCCGGGCAAACCGGCCGGCAAACCCGAACTACCGGCCAAACAGGGCGAAACCTGGCCGCCCGGGCAGAAAAGCGACACAGCCGTGGCATAACTATTCGTAGTGGCTCCACAAGCGAAGCACTTTGACGGTTTGCGCCTCATCCAGAACCTGGTAGACCAAGCGATGCTGGATGTTGATGCGCCGTGAGTAAGCGCCGCCGAGGTCTCCGATCAGCTTCTCGAATGGCGGAGGATTCTGGTAAGGATTGGAAACCAGGATGGAGAGCAGTTCCATCGCCCTCTGCTTGAGCCCGGCAACAGCGAGTTTCTTCGCATCCTTTTGCGCCTGCTTGGTATAAACGAGTTGCCAGGTCACCAGTCCAGTTCCCTGGCGCATTCGTCAACCGGCGTCTTGAGTCCCTCGGCAATGGACTCGCGCATGCCGGGAACGGATAACAGGAAAAGCGATTCCTGAATCGCGGCCCAATCCTGTTCCGAGAGCAGAACGGCATTGGCCCGCTTGCCGGTAATCAGGATGGGCTCGTGGGACGAAGCCGCATCGTCCATCAGGCGATAAAGCTTTGAGCGCGCTTCGCTTGCGGTAATGGTGGTCATGGCGGAACTCCTAGATCAAATAACAAGCGTACGCCATTGCGTACGAATGTCAATACCGGCTTACTCGTCCGCCTCCACCAGGAGCGGGGTCGCGTCTTGACATGACAGCTTTTGAATATACCATGAGCAGAGCTCTGTTCTTTAGCATCTGTCATGTCAAGATGCAACCCCTTGTCTGACGACCCCTTGTCTGAAAAAGTACATTCTGGCGGATGTCAGCGTCGGCGGAATGAGGGAACCCAAATCATGCGGTCGCCGCTCCCCCCCCACGTCACATTCGTGCTTTTCTCGGCGATTAGTTCGAAATCCCTGACGGAACCAGATTCCTCAATGTCCACCTTGAGTTCCTTATGCACAATTGTTCTTTCATCAGTGTCGTATTCACAGGAGCGCAGGAGCGGAGTCGCGTCTTGACATGACAGCTTTTGAATATACCATGAGCAGAGCTCTATTCTTTAGCATCTGTCATGTCAAGATGTGACCCCTTGCCTGATGTGTGCTTGCCTTGCTTGTCTGATGTCAAGATGTGACCCCTTGTATGATGTTAATACGTGAGTGCGGAAGCTGTGCATGTTGAGGCCTGGGACGCTGAATTGAAGTGGTGGTAATTGCATAAACCCAAACGCAGCCCGAGGCCATCTGGGCAGATATTGCATTATGCATACCCATATACGGAGTAAAGTCTTCACTCATCCGCCTCCACCAAATGCCCCGCCTCCTCCATCCACGCCCTTCTCGAAGCCGCTTCGGATTTCGCCATCAGCTTGTTGAACACTTCCTTCACATAACCGGTGAAGTCGTCGGTGCGCAAGGTCAGCAGGCGGCGGGCGTCTGGATTGAGGGTGGTTTCCCACAGCTGGGTCGGGTTCATTTCGCCCAGGCCCTTGAAGCGCGACACCTGCCACGAGCCTTCGCGCACCTTGTCGGCGCGCAGGCGGTCGAGCGTGCCTTCCAGCTCGCCTTCGTCGAGGCAGTAGAACTTGCGCGCCGGCTTGTTCTTGCCCTGCGCCGGCACGTCCACCCGGTACAGCGGCGGCTGCGCGACGCACACCCGGCCGGCGCGGATCAGGGCGGGGAAATGGCGGTAGAACAGGGTGAGCAGGAGCACCTGGATGTGGCTGCCGTCCACGTCGGCGTCGGCCAGGATGATGACTCTCGCATAGCGCAGGTTGGATAGGTCCGGCGTGTCGTCCGGGCCGTGCGGATCGACGCCGAGCGCCACGGCAATGTTGTGGATTTCGTTGTTGGCGAAGATGCGGTCGGCCTCGTGCTCCCAGGTGTTGAGCACCTTGCCCCTGAGCGGCAGGATCGCCTGGGTGTCCTTGTCGCGGCCCTGCTTGGCGGAGCCGCCGGCGGAATCGCCTTCGACCAGGAACAGCTCGCGCTCCTCCAGGTTGTCGGACTGGCAGTCGGCCAGCTTGCCCGGCAGCACCGCCACGCCGGAGGATTTGCGTCTCTCGATCTTCTGGCCGGCGCGCTGGCGCGTCTGCGCCGCCTTGATCGACAGCTCGGCGATCTTCCTGGCCGCCTCCTGGTGCTCGTTGAGCCACAGTTCGAGCGGGTCGCGCGCCATGCCGGCGACCAGGCGTAGCGCGTCGCGCGAGGACAGGCGATCCTTGGTCTGGCCCTGGAATTGCGGGTCGAGCATCTTGGCCGAGAGCACGAACGAGACCCGGCTGAACACGTCGTCGGCGGTGAGCTTGACGCCCTTCGGCAGCAGGCTGTGGTGCTCGATGTAGCTCTTCACCGCGTTGAACAGGCCGTCGCGCAGGCCCGCCTCGTGGGTGCCGCCGGCCGGCGTGTGGATCAGGTTGACGTAGGATTCGCGCACCGCCGGCCCTTCGTCGGTCCAGGCGACCACCCATTCCGCGCCCTCGCCCTCGGCGAAGGTCTCGTGCGCGGCGGGGGCGTACTTGGCGCATTTCCAGAACAGGCCGTCGATCAGGTAATCCGCCAGCTGCGACTTGAGATAGTCGGACAGGCCATCCTGGTACAGCCACTCTTTTTCTTCCTTGAGCAGCCCGTCCTTGTCCTCGATCGCCAGCACCACGCGCACGCCGGGCAGCAGCACGGCCTTGGCCCGCAACACTCGCTCCAGCTGGGCCGGCGGGATTTCGGCGCTGTCGAAATACTGCGCGTCCGGCCACACCCGGACGCTGGTGCCGGAGGCGCGCTTGGCCGCGCTGCGCAATTGCGCCAGCGGCTCGGCCACGTCGCCGCCGGAAAAGGCCATGGCCCAGACGCCGCCGTCGCGCGTGACGTTGACTTCCAGCCGCTTCGCCAGCGCGTTGGTGACGGAAACGCCGACCCCGTGCAGCCCGCCGGAGAACTGGTAGGCGCCGCCCGCTTTCTTGTCGAATTTGCCGCCGGCATGCAGCCGGGTGAACACCACCTCGACCGTCGGCACCCCTTCCTCGGGATGGATGCCGACCGGAATGCCGCGCCCGTCGTCGGAGACGGAGATCGAGCCGTCGGCATGCAGCCGCACCGTGATGATTTTGGCGAAGCCGGCCAGCGCCTCGTCGGCCGAGTTGTCCACCACTTCGGTGACGATATGCAGCGGATTGTCGGTGCGCGTATACATCCCCGGCCGCTGCTTCACCGGCTCCAGCCCGCGCAGCACGCGGATGGAGGAATCCGAATAGGTCTTGCTCATGAATTTCGATCCTGTTGCGATACCGGCACGCTACCACATAAAAAACTTGGCGCAAGCCGAAAATGATAGATCGGAAACCGGCGCCGCGAACCTGTGCTACGCTCTCGCTGGCGAGCCAATATTTTCAGAGGTGCCCCCAACATGGATACGCTGCTGTCTTACTGGTCGGCCAGGGAACTGGCCGCCAACGGGATCATCCTGCTGCATCTGCTCGGCGCCTTGGCGCTCGGCATCGTGATCGGCTTCGAGCGCTCCTACCATGGCCGCGCGGCCGGCATGCGCACCTATGCCCTGGTATGCATGGCCTCGACCGCCCTGACCGTCATCAACGGCTACCCCGGATTATGGTACGGCGGGCTGGCCCAGACTCCCGGCATCGCCGACCCGACGCGGGTGATCCAGGGCATCATGACCGGCATCGGATTTCTCGGCGCCGGCCTGATCATGAAGGAAGGCTTCACCATCCGCGGCCTGTCCACGGCCGCCTCGGTGTGGATGACCGCCGCCGTCGGCGTGCTGATCGGCGTGGGATTCTACGCCGCCGGGATCTTCGCCGCATTTCTCAGCATCACCGTCCTGAGCGGCTTCCACTGGATCGAGCGCCTGTTGCCGCACGAACGATTGCTACACCTCTCCATCGCCTACCCGCATACCCGCATGCCGACCGAAGAAGACCTCCGCCAGCTGATGCTCCGCCACGATTTCGAAGTGGTCGATTGGGCCTATCAGTTGGGCGACGGCGGCAACAAATTCGAGTATCTGCTTGTGCTGAAGACCCTGGGCTCCGGCAAAACGAGCGAGCTGGCGAAGGATCTCGCCGCGTCGGACGACGTCATCGAGTTCCGGCTCGCGCCTTCCCGAAATTAAGCCACGAATCCGGCTCGCCATCTCCCAACTTTGCCCGCGATCTGTTACCCTTTGTTATCGTTCACATTCGCCGCTGCGCCACCTGCGATCCGGCAACCAGTAAAGAGGAGAAGAAGAATGCGTTTTGTTTTGCCGGCGCTTCTAAGCGTGTTCATCGCCCTGTCCACCGCCCATGCCGCAGAAACGCTCCGGCTGGGCGTCGTGGCTACGGACCACGAAAACCTGGCCGACGCGGAAACCCTGGACAAATATCATGCCCTGGGCGAACAGCTTTCCGCCCAGCTGAAAACCCCGGTTTCGTTTTCGCCGATATACAGCCCGTTCACCGCCATGAAACGGGTCAGCCGCAGCGAATATGACATCATTCTCGCCCCGGCGCACGTCATCGCCGTCGCGCTGAAATCGAACTACGCGCCAGTAGCCAAGACCAGCAACAAGACCGGCGCGGTCTTCGTCGTCGCCACCGATGCGCCGTGGCAGACGCTGGAGCAGGCACAGGGCGCGCGGCTGGGCCTGGCGGCGTCGGACTCGCTGCCCGCCAGCCTGGCGCGCGGCGAGATCAATTCCAAATCACTCGAAATGCGCAAGCAGTTCAGCGAGGTGCGCTATTTCCGGCGGCCGGAGGCCGTCCTGTACTCGCTCCAGATCCGGGCGACGGACATCGCCGCCGCCGACGCCGACCTGGCGCAGGCGTGGCTGAAAACCAACAGCGGCCGCATCCTGGACAAGACCACGGAAGTCCCGCTGCTGGCGCTGGCGGTAAAGCGCGACCGCGTCGGCGCCGACAAGGATGGCGCGATCCTCAATGCCCTCGCCCGATTCTCCGGCGGCGCACCGAACGGGCAGAAAGCGACCTTCGTCGCCGCGCACCGGGAGGAATTCGCCGCCGTCGCCTCGACCCTGAACACCACACCGAAAGACCTGCCCGGCGCCCGCGTGATCAACGCGCAGCAGGCCGCGACGCTGCTGAATCAGGGCGTCACCGTCATCGACGCACGCAACGCCGAAGAATACGCCAACGGCCACGTCAAGGGTTCGGTGTGGATACCCTATGCCGAGGTCAGCGCCAAGGAGGTGGGTTTCGACCCGGCCGAGGACCGCTTCGACCTGGCCAAGCTACCACAGGACAAGGGCACGCCGATCGCGCTGTACTGCGACGGCACGCCGTGCTGGAAGAGCTACAAGGCGTCCACCCTGGCGATCAAAAACGGCTACCGGAACGTTTACTGGTTCCGCGGCGGCTTCCCGGAATGGAAGGCAGCGGGGATGCCGGTCGAGAGCGGGAAATGATTTCCCGGCTTTGAGGCCGGGCAAAAAACGGCTGCCGCCCCGTCCATGACCAAAACCCGCATCGAATGGCCCGTGCCGCAGGGCCTCCGCCTGGCCGGGACGACAGCCGGGGATTGCCCTCAAGCCTGCATGATCGCTTACCTGGACGGGCGAAACTCGCTGTGCAGCATTACCGCGTTTCATCCGAAAGAGCGGGCCTTCATCATCTTCACTTCGGCCGGAGAGGCCGAGCAGACCGTCGCCGTAGACCGGATCAAGTGGCTGCGCCTGCTGGAAAACGCACATCTGGCAGACCACGGCGGGGGCGACCTGGCGCCGGAACCATGGGAACGGGCGCGCGCTCCGTTCACGCTGAAATTCAAGTCCGGCGATCAACTGGACGGCGATGCCATCGGTCAGGTCTGTTCCGAAACCGGATGGTTCCTCTACCAGACCAAAAAACCGGGGGAAGCCGTGCGCCATTTCGTGCCGCACACCGCCATCGACACCCTGACGGTGGGCGGCAAGTGCCTGAACGACCAGGCCGCGGCGCTGCTTCGCGAGAAGAAAAACCCCAAGCTGGCGGCGATCCTCAAGAGCATGCCGGAAAAATACCCGTTCGAACTGGAGCGGAAATTCGCCCGCATCGTCAGCCGGATCGCCGAGCTGTGGGATACGCCCGAGATCGACGATTACTTCTCCGAGCTGATGGTGGACAGCCGCGGCGGCCAACGGCAAGGCTTTCCGCCCGAGATCGCGCAGGAAATCATGGCGCTGTGCATGGCGCACGGCGAACTGAAGCAGGCCGCCGAAGCGTGCGGGGAAGACCCGTGGGGAGTGGACCGGGACGAGGCCAGGAAACAGCTGGACGAAATGGGCATCGGCTTCCAGGCGCAATATTTCATCGCCACGCTGGAGCGCGGCGACCAGGTCGCGTCCGAGCTGTTCATCAAGGGCGGCATCGACATCAATCACGTCGGCGAGAACGGCTGGACGCCGCTGATGATCGCCTCGTTCAACGGCAACGAAAGTATCGCCAAGCTATTGATCGAGAAAGGCGCCGACATCCATGCGCGGGACAATGCCGGCTATTCGCCCATCCACTGGGCGGCCTTCAATAATTTCGCCGAAGTCACCGCCATCCTGCTGCGCAGGGGCGTAAACCCGAACAGCGCCAACCGCTACGGCTGGACGCCCCTGCTGCAGGCCGCCGCGCGCGGCCATGTGGCGGTGGTGGAGATGCTCCTCGCCAAGAGCGCCCACGCCAACCAGTGCGACGAAGAAGGCTGGACGCCGCTGCACAAGGCGACGGCCAACGGTCACCTCGCCATCGCCAAGCTATTGCTCCAGGCCGGCGCCGACATGAGGGCCGCCCACCGCAGCGGTGTCACGCCGCTGTCGCTGGCAAGGGAAAAGAAACATTCGGCCATACTCGACGCCTTTTTCACCCACGGCACGGGCCGCTAGGGAAACCCTGAACAAGCCTAAAAACCTCATTTTAACCACGGAGAACACGGAGGCCACGAAGTAAAACAAGGCATTCGAGAAATATCGAGCACTCACCCAATGGGTCAAACGCAGGCTCTGAGCAATGTCTTGATTTTTCTCCGTGGCCTCCGTGTTCTCCGTGGTTAACTGTTTTTTAGGTTTCCGTAAGAGGCGGGAGCAAGCCAGCGGGTACGGGCGGCAAGGCCGGCCCCGCGACAGCTCAGCAGATCTTCACCACGATGTCGTGCAAGGTATTGGCGCAGTGCGCCATGCGGTCGGCGGCGTTGGAAAGATGGCGGTAGATTTCGCGGCGCTTGAACATGTTGATGAAATCCTCGCCCTGAAACAGCTCCGCCAAAGCTTTCCGGTACAGCCTCTCCACTTTGTGCTCGGCCTTGCGCGCGACATCGGCGTCTTCCGCCGCCGGCCCGGGCGCCGTGCCGAGCTTGCCGTAGCCGCGGACCAGGGCGTCCACCCCGCTTTTCAGCAAGCGGGCCATTTCCAGCATGAAGGGATCGGGAGCGATGCCCAGCATGTCCATTTCGTTCACCGTGCTCTTGCAGTAGTTCACCACTTCATCGAGGTCGGTGATCGCCCGGTAGATGTCCTCGCGATCGATCGGCGTGGAAAAAGCCTCGTTCAGGGTGTGCAGATTCCTGACCTTGATCGTATCCGCCTCGTGCTCGTCCTTCTTGATCTCGTTGCCGAACTCCGGATTGCCGGTTTCCATGAAAGCGACCAGCGTATCGACCGTGCGCGCGACCATGACGCTTTGCTCGGCCAGAAGCCGGAAAAAATCGGGCGACTTGGGAAATACGCGCTCGAACAGGGCAGAGAAAAAGGGTTTGCGGGTTTCGCTCATATTCATCCTATAAACCCAGATAATCCATTAGGCGGCCCTACGGGCCCACGCGAGTGCTGGCGGCCGTTTTGCGGCCATTTTCGCCGCTTGCTCGTCGCCCATGGAACAACCATGCGACTCCTCCCAAGCAACGAAACTGCCTCACAAAACGCCTCGCCATCATCTCGCGTCCTAATGGATTATCTGGGATAAAAAGCGGTAACCACGGGGCTCACCGGGTAAAATCAAAGCGTAGTGTGTTTTGCTCACCATTTGGTTCCCACACCGTCCCCGTGGTTAAAATGCGATTTTTTATCCTATCGTTTTCGCCAGCCACTGCACAAAGAAATACCCGGCAATCGCCACCAGCGCCGCGCCGGGTATGGTGATCAGCCAGGTGATGGAAATTTCCTCCGCCTTCGCCCAGCGCACCGCCCGCGGCCGCTCCGAGGCGCCGATGCCCATGATCGAGGTGCCCACCACGTGGGTGGTGGAAACCGGCGCGCCCGCCAGCGAAGCGGCGAAGATCACACCCGCCGAAGCAAGTTGCGAATCCAGCGCATGCAGCGGGCGCACCTTGTAGATGGCGAAGCCCAGGGTGCGCACGATACGCCAGCCGCCCGACATGATGCCCAGCGTGATCGCCGTGGCGCAGGCCAGCATCACCCACAGCGGCACCGCGAATTCGTGGATGAAGCCGCCCAGCATCAGCACCAGGGTAAGGATGCCCATGCTTTTCTGCGCATCGTTGGCGCCGTGGGAAAACGCCAGCCCGGCGGCGGTAAGGAACTGCACACGGCGCAGGTTGCGGTTGATCGCCGGCCGCGCCCCGCGCAGCAGGAACAGCATCAGCCGGTGCAGGAAAAATCCCGCCCAAAACCCCGCCAGCGGCGACAGCACCAGCGCCAGCAGCACCTTGGTCACGCCGGTGAAATGGCCGTGGCGGAACAGCTCGGCGAACCCCCACGCCACATGATCTGCCCCGACCGACACCACCACCGCGCCAGCCAGGCCGCCGACCAGCGCGTGGGACGAAGAAGATGGAATGCCGCGCCACCAGGTGAACAGATTCCAGGCAATCGCCCCCACCAGCCCGCACAGGATGATGGTGAGCGAAACCGAAGCGCGCAAGTCGCCCAGGCTGATGAACGAACCGATGGTATTGGCCACCGCCGTGCCGCCCAGCAGCGGGCCGAGAAACTCGAAAAAACCGACCACCAGCACCGCCTGCGCCGGCGTCATGGCGCGCGAAGCGATCACCGTGGCGACGATGTTGGCGGCGTCGTGAAAGCCGTTGGTGTAGTCGAACAGAAGCACGATCACCACGGCCGAGATCGCCAGAATCAGGATGGGGTCCATGGATGGCGAATCAGAGTTGTTGTGAGGCTAGGCTACCATCGTTCGGCGCTTATTTCAGTCAAGTCCAAAATCTGCTGTAAATTTCCCTCGGCCCGGACGATGACAAATGGTTTTTAGCTGCTGAGAGCGACAATGTTGTTGCGCTCGGCGGCGGCGCGGGCGGCGGCCCACTCCGCGAACTC
>JAQTMN010000013.1 GCA_028714315.1 Sulfuricella sp.
GGTTGATCGCCGCGCCCATGATGACCATGGATTTGCCCATGGTCTTGGAGGCGTTGTAGGCGAATTCGCGGCCGGTGCGCTCGATGTCGGCGGCCTTGACCTTGGTGACCTTGGCGGCCCACGCCGGAGTGTAGGCAACGCTGGCGTCGCTGTAATCCTTGGCGACATTGGCGCCGCCCAGACCACGGTCGATGCCGTATTGCGCGATTTGCAGGTCGAACACGGAAGAAACCAGCGCGTCCTCACCGTTCGCCAGCTTGATCTTGCGCGCCGGCACGTTGCGGTAGAGCAGCTCGCCTTCGCCCGGCTCGAAATGCGGGAAGCCGACCGAAACAATCTCGTCCTGCTTGCCGACGCAGGTCAGCTCGGCGACGATTTCTTCCTGGTTGGCGGCGTTCTTCGGCAGCAGGTTCCACTTGCCTTCTTCGCCCCAGCGGAAGCCGACGGAGCCGTTGGGCGCCACGAAGGACTTGCTCTTCTCGTCATAGACGATGGTCTTCCAGTCGGGGTTGTTGGTTTCGCCCAATGCGCCGTCAAAGTCGGAAGCGCGCAGGTTGCGGTCGGACACGTAGCCCTCGCCCGATTTGCGCAGCAGCACCTGCATCGGCAGGTCGGTGTATTGGCGCGCGTATTTCTGGAAGTACGGATCCTGCTTGTCGATGTAGAACTCTTTCAGCGCGACATGGCCCATCGCCAGGAAGGCGGCGGCGTCCGTGCCTTGGCGGATCGGCATCCACAGGTCGGAGAATTTGCAGAATTCGGCGTAGTCCGGCGCCATCGAAATGATCTTGGCGCCCTTGTAGCGGACCTCGGCGGCGAAGTGCGCGTCCGGGGTGCGGGTCATCGGCAGGTTGGCGCCGGTGATGATGATGTACGTGGAGTTGTACCAATCGGCCGCTTCCGGCACGTCGGTCTGCTCGCCCCAGGTCTGCGGGGACGCAGCCGGCAGGTCGCAGTACCAGTCGTAGAAGGAACCGCAGGCGCCGCCGATCAGCGACATGTAGCGCGATCCGGCAGCGTAGGAAATCATCGACATGGCGGGAATCGGCGAGAAGCCGAAAATCCGGTCCGGGCCCCATTTCTTGATGGTGTGGACGTTGGCCGCAGCGATCAGCTCGTTGACCTCGTCCCAGTTGGCGCGCACGAAGCCGCCCAGGCCGCGCACGCCGGTGTAGGACTTGCGCTTCTTCTCGTCGGCCTGGATCGCGGCCCAGGCATCGACCGGATCCTTGCCGCTACTGCGCTCGGCGCGGTAGAGGTCGAGCAGGCGGCCACGGATCAGCGGATGCTTCACGCGGTGCGGGCTGTACAGGTACCAGGAGAAGCTGGCGCCGCGCTGGCAGCCGCGCGGCTCGTGGTTGGGCAGGTCCTCGCGGGTACGCGGGTAATCGGTTTGCTGCATTTCGAACGACACCAAGCCGTTTTTCACGAAAATCTTCCAGCTGCAGCCGCCCGTGCAGTTCACGCCGTGGGTGGAACGCACCACCTTGTCGTGCTGCCAGCGGTGGCGGTAGACGTCTTCCCACTGACGGTCTTCGTTGGTGACGATGCCGTGGTCGTTGGAAAAAGTCTCTTTGATTTTGTCGAAAAACTTCAATCGGTCGAGAAAGTGACTCATGTTCTACTCCTGATGTTGCGGGCCGGGACACCCCGGCCCTTAGTCTACGTTTGTTGTGCTGCTATTATCTTCGCAGTCGCTGCTGCTGTTACGGATTCTTGATTTCGGAGGCGGAGCGCAGGTAGAACCACCAGTTCAGGATCAGGCACAGCGCATAGAAAATCGCGAAACCGTACATCGCGTTTTGCGGCGTGCCGGCCTTGATCTGGCCACCGATCACCACCGGGGCGATGAAGGCGCCGTAGGCCGCGACGGCGGAAGTCCAGCCCAGCACCGGGCCGGCCTGCACGCGGTCGAAAATCACGCCGACGGTACGGAAGGTCGAGCCATTGCCCAGGCCGGTCGCGGCGAACAGCACGATGAACGCGATCAGGAACTGGGTGAAGTAGACTTCCGGCGTGGCGGAGTTATACGCCTGCATCATGATGTAGCCGGTGTAACCCGACGCCGCCACCATCACCACCGAAATCAGCTGGGTGACGATGGAACCGCCCACCTTGTCGGCGATCCAGCCGCCAACCGGGCGGATCAGGGCGCCGATGAACGGGCCGATCCAGGCGTAGGTCAGGGCGGAAATCGCGTTGGGGTTCTTGATGGTGTGGGTCATCAGGCCGGTGGCCGGATCGACCACGTGGCTGATGCCGAAAATCACCGTGATCGAAAGCGGCAGCGCCATCGAGAAGCCGATGAACGAACCGAAGGTCAGCACGTAAAGCACGGTCATCGACCAGGTGTGCTTGTTATGGAAGATCGCGAACTGCTTGGCGATGTTGGTCTTCATTTCGCCGAATGCCGCCGCCTTCATGATGAACAGCGTGGCGACCATGACCAGCGGCAGCGCCACCCACATGTTGAGCAGGCCCAGGCCGGTCGGCGCGGGCAGGTAGAGGTACAGACCGACGATCGAGGTCAGGAAAGCCAGGCCGTACAGCCACAGGATCGTGATAAAGGCGCTGGTGGTGGATTTCAGGTTGGGCGTGATCGGCAGCAGGTTGTTCATGCCGAAGAAGCCGAGGAAAGCCAGCGGGATCAAGCCCAGCAGCCAGACGAAGCCGCCGTTCTGGATAAAGGTGGGGGTGCCGGCCTTGATCTTGCCGAGAATCCAGCCGCTGTCCTTGACCAGGGTCATCGGTTCGCCGCCCATGGCGCCGAAAAGGCCCATGGTCATCACCAGCGGGATCAGGATCTGCATGGTGGTCACGCCGAAATTGCCGAGGCCGGCGTTGATGCCGAGCGCGGTGCCTTGCAGGCGTTTCGGGAAGAAGGTGCTGATGTTGGACATCGAGCAGGCGAAGTTGCCGCCGCCGATGCCGGAGAGCAGGGCGAGGAGCTGGAACGTCAGCAGCGAGGTAGTCTTATCCTGCAGCGCGATGCCGGTGCCGATCGCCGGAATCATCAGCAGCGCGGTGGTGAGGAAAATGGTATTGCGGCCACCGGCGAGGCGAATGAAGAACGAGGCGGGAATACGCAGCGTGGCGCCAGCCAGGCCGGAAATCGCGGCCAGCGAGAACAGCTGCTCAGGCTTGAATGGGAAACCGAGGTTGGTCATCTGCACCGTGATGATACCCCACATCAGCCATACGGCGAACCCCATCAGCAAGCTGGGGACGGAAATCCACAGGTTGCGATTGGCGATCTTCTTGCCGGTGGATTCCCAGAATGCATTATCTTCCACGTTCCATTCGGAAATGTTGGCCGGCGAACCGCTTCCGGCCTGGCTATCGGCGATGCTGCCGACCGATCCGCGCTGCTTGTTCTTGCTTGTCATGTTCGACTCTCCTTAAATATCCAAAAAACCCATTTAACCGTCGATTAACGCCAATATATCACGATGTGATATGTATAAAACAACCGGACCCAAACAAAAGCGCCTCACCCGATTCAAGCCACAGGGATCACAGAGGTGGAGCGGGCTGCCGGGAATTCCCAAAGAGGGTATCGGCAGGTTTTTCTCTGTGGAGCTCCGTGTTCTCCGCAATCAAATACTTTTCCAGGTCCAAGCGTTGCAGCGATCCGAACAATCCGCGTTGATCGCGGCGTCCATCGGCGGTGGGCCGCCGTTTTTCTTGGTTTGTTTTTCGAGGAAACGCTGATTTATTCCGATTCCGTCACTCCCGCTTTCGCGGGAATGACGTTTAAAACGGCGTTTCCTTTAGCTTCTCCAGCACATCCGCCCGAGATGCCATGTCGCCATCGTAGCGGCATCATTCCATGACGTCGGCCAGCTCCTGCCGCCGGTGATGCCTTTTCGCATCCAGCGGCCGCACCTCGGTCCAGTACATCCACATCAGAGACACCCAGACGACACCGAACATCAGCATGAAGGCGGAAGAGCGGATGCCGGTCAGATCGACCAGCGCGCCGAACATGATCGGCATGAGGAAGCCGCCCATGCCGCCGGCCAGGCCGACCACGCCGGAAATCACGCCGATGTTGTGGGGATAGTCGTCGGAGATGTACTTGAATACGGAAGCCTTGCCGATGGCGAAGGCGATGCCCATGGTGAACATGATGACGGTGAACATGGTCGCATTCAGGCCGACATGGTAGGTTTGCGCACCGGCCACGGTCTTGATGGTGAACTCGGTCTGCGGATAGGACAAGAAGAACAGGCAAACCAGGGAGATCCACAGCACCCACCAGGTGATGGTGTGGGCGCCATATTTGTCGGAAAAGTAGCCGCCGATCGCGCGCAGCACGCCGCCCGGGATGCTGAACGCCGCGGCCAGCAGGGCGGCGGTCTTGAGGTCGAAGCCGTATTCGGACACGTAGTATTTGGTCATCCACAAGGCGAGCGCCACGTAGCCGCCGAACACGATGGAATAGTACTGGCTGTACTTCCATACCTTGGGATCCTTGAGGGCGGCGAGCTGCTCGCGGATGGTGACCGACTTGCCGACCTTATGGTCGTGGTCGGTATAGGAGAAGAACCAGAACAGGATCGCGGTCACCCCCATCAGTATGGCGTAGATCTGCGGCACCATCGTCCAGCCGTAACCCACCACGATGGCGGGCGCCACCAGCTTGGTCACTGCCGCGCCGGTGTTGCCGGCGCCGAAGATGCCCATGGCGAGTCCCTGCTTCTGCTTGGGGAACCAGCGTGCGCAGTAGGCGATGCCCACCGTGAACGAGCCGCCGGCCACGCCGACGAACAGGCCGGTCACCAGGAATTCGAAAAAGGTGGTAGCGCGCGAGATCATGTAAATCGGAAAGACCGTGGACAGCATCAGCACGAAGAACACGATGCGTCCGCCGAATTTGTCGGTCCACATGCCGAGCGGCAGACGGATCAGGGAGCCGGTCAGCACCGGCATCGCCACCAGGATGCCGAACTGGGTTTCGTTGAGCCCGAGGGTTTTCTTGATGGGTATGCCGATCACCGCAAACATCATCCAAATCATGAAACAGACGGTGAACGCAATCGTGCTTGCGGTCACCACAGACCAAGCCTTATATTGTTGCGAAGCCATGTTCCTCCCCTTTTGCGTTTGCCGAAGAATCCCGCCCGGAACGGGAGCCCTGCATCCGCTCCCCCCCGCAGCCTTTCCGGGATGTGACATTTATATCAAAGCGAACACATAAAAACGATTGGGCTGAATAATTAGGGCCGCTAGTTACTTTGGTGGAGGCCGACCCCAAAAAAGCGGCAGGTTACTGGGTGGCATGGAGTTTTTGTCCGCGCCCAACCCTCTCCCGCAAGCGGACGAGGGGGACGAGGTCTCGCTTCGCGAGTTTCACGCCAAAGGCCGGCGGCGGCTTGATTCCGCCAGGTCTTCCCGGTAGTCTCCAGGTTTTCCGCGCAAACAGGATCGCCATGGTTGCCCTCGACCAAAAGCTCGGCACCAAGATCGTCAACATCCTGATCTTCTTTTTCATCGTTGCGCTCGCTGCAATCAGCATGACCCTGTACGTTTCCTGGCAGCTGGAAGGCGCCGGCGCGGCAATCAACGATGCCGGCAGCGAGCGCATGCGCTCCTACCGCATCGCCTACCTGGTGTCGCAGTTCACCCACGAACGCACCGACCGGACCGCGCTCAAGGTAGAGATACTCCAGGAAGTCGGCCATTTCGAATTCACCCTGCGCACGCTGGAAGAAGGCAATCCGGCGCGCCCGCTGTTCCTGCCCAAGGAGCGGGACGTGCAGGGACAGATGAAGCTGCTGCGGCAGCAATGGCTGGAGCGGATCAAGCCGCTGATCCTGAAAATCCTGAACAGCGACCGCGCCGCCGGGGAATCGATACTCGCCACTTCCTACCAGCCTGCCCTGCTGAATTTCGTCGGCATGGTGAACGACCTGGTGCTGATGGTGGAACGCAGCAATTCGCGCAACACCTCCTTGCTGCGCTCGTTCCAGATCGGGCTGGTGGTGTTGGCATTGATCGGCACCATCATCCTGATCTCGCTGTTTTTCGTGATGGTGATCCGGCCGGTGGCGAAGCTGCAGGAAGGCATCCAGCGCATGGCGGCGGCCGATTTCAGCGTGCGCCTGCCGGTGCTGAGCAAGGACGAATTCGGCGCGTTGGCCGAAGCGTTCAACCAGATGGCGGACCGGCTGAAAAACCTTTATGGCACGCTGGAAGACCGCGTGCGGGAAAAAACCAGCAAACTGAAGGATAAAAACCAGGAACTGGCAATGCTGTATGAAATCGCCGCCTTCCTCAACAAGCCGGCATCGGTGGAAGACCTGTGCCGCGGCGTGCTGAAAAAACTGATGGGCGTGCTGGTCGCGCAGGGCGGGCTGGTGCGCCTGACGGCGCCCGATTCGGATGCGCTGTACATCATCATTCACGAAGGGATGTCGGAGAAGTTCGTCCATGAGGACGAATGCCTGACCCTGGGCCAATGCCTGTGCGGCGAATCGGCACGGGACGGCACGCCGGTGTCGTGGGATCTCAACCTCGAGCCGCCGCGGCCGCTGCTGCTGCGCTGCAGGAGCGACGGCTTCCAGTCGGTCTCCGCCATCCCGATCCGGTCCAAGAAACGGGTACTCGGCATCTTCAGCCTGTTCTACCAGGAACAACGCGTGCTGGACAGCCAGGAAATCCAGCTGCTGGAAAGCATCGGACAGCACCTCGGCATCGCCATCGAGAACCAGCGCCTGGTGCTGCGCGAGAGGGAAATGGCGGTATCCGAGGAGCGCAACCTGCTCGCCCAGGAACTGCACGACAGCATCGCCCAGTCGCTGGCCTTCCTCAACATCCAGGTACAGCTGCTGGCGGATTCGCTGCGGCGCGGCAACGCCACCGAGGCGATGGACGGGCTGGAGCAAATCCGCGAGGGAGTCCAGGAAAGCTACGATGACGTGCGCGAGCTCCTGGTGCATTTCCGCACACGGGTGGGCAACGCCGACTTGGCCAGCGCCATCGCCAGCGCGCTGGAAAAATTCGAGGGCCAGACCGGGATCAAGACCACCTTCAAAAAGAGCGGCGGCGGTCCCCCGCTCGCCCCTGAATACGTGATCCAGCTGTTGCACATCATCCAGGAGGCGCTCTCCAACGTGCGCAAGCATGCCCAGGCTACGCGGGTCGATGTGGCCATGGCGCAGAGCGAAGAATGGCGGATCGTCGTGGCCGACAACGGCAAAGGCTTCGCCGCCGGCCCCAAGCCCGGCATCGACAGCGACAACCATGTCGGGATCAAGATCATGAGGGAACGGGCCCATCGTATCGGCGCGCAACTGGAGATCCATTCCGCCCCGGGTGAAGGCACGCGCATCACCCTGCTCCTCGCAAAACAGCCGAAAGGAACTGCGTGAAACAACCGATTAGAGTATTGATCGTGGACGACCACACCCTATTCAGGAGCGGCATCAAGGCCCTGCTGCAGCGGCAGGAAGACTTCGAGGTGGTGGGCGAAGCCGGCGATGGCCTGGAAGGCCTGAAGCGCGCCAAATCCATCCAGCCCGACGTCGTCCTGCTCGACCTGCACATGCCCGGCATCGGCGGGCGCGAGGCGGTCAAGCTCCTGGCCGAGGAAGTGCCGGAAAGCAACGTGCTGATGCTGACGGTGTCGGAAGATGCCGAGGATCTGGTCGAAACCCTGCGCGCCGGCGCCAGCGGCTACCTGCTGAAAAATATCGAAACGGAATTCCTGCTCGACGCCATTCGCGCCGCTGCGCGCGGCGAATCGGTCATGTCGCCGCAAATGACCGGCAAGTTGATGACCGGCTTACGCACCATCGACAAGCCCGGCGCCCCATCCGACCAGGAGGAAGAAAAACTCAGCCCGCGCGAGGCGGAAATCATCGTTTTCCTGGCGCGCGGCGCCAGCAACAAGGAAATCGCGCGGGAGCTGAACGTCGCCGAGAGCACGGTAAAAGTCCACGTCCAGAACATTCTCAAGAAGTTGAAGCTCACCAGCCGGGTGCAGGCGGCGGTGTTCGCGGTGGAGCATCGGCTGGTCAAAAAAGAGGAATAATTCCAAACGGGATTGGCGACAGCTCCGTAGGATGCCGTGAGGAACGAACCGCATCGTTCGCGATTTGATCGCAGTTCGCTGCTCTCACCGCATCCTACGATCGATGTAGGTGCGAATTCATTCGCACAACACGGAGGTCGGGCGCCCCGTGCCCGACGTTTTGGTTGGTTGGTTGCCTGACCCAATTTGTTGGACACGGAGTGCCCCAACCTACGCAGGCCGACTCCGCGTGACGTACTTTTCGACCTCGCACAAATACGAGCGTAGCGCCACCGAGCCGCTGACCGGATCACCATGCTGGCCGTCGATGAGGGCACTGAAATTGGCGCCGCCTTCGGGACCCCCCTCTGCCTCCCACCAGCCATATTGCGCGCAGACCACACGCGGTTCGAGGTGCGCGTTGAAGGCGGCGCGGGCGACCATTTTTCCCATGGGGGTGCGGATACCGATCCAGTCCCCCTCCATGATGCCGCGCACGGCGGCGGTGTCGGGATGAATCTCGGCAAGCGGGTCGGGCATCCGGCGGCGCAACGGAGCCAGCTGGCGAAACTGGCTGTGGCAATACTGCACCCACTTGGCGGAAGTCAATATGAGCGGATAGTCTTCATTCAACTCGGGCCGGCTGGCCGGACTGAGGGCCGGCTCGAAGAACTCCGGCAGGGGATCCTGGCCGATATCGAGCAGTTGCTGCGAATAGATTTCCACCCGGCTGCTGGGCGTGTTGAAGCCATGATCGCGGTATTTCCGATATGGGGTGGGCAGCGGCAGCCGTATCCCCGCCGGCGCATTTCTCAACGCCTCGAACGCGATGCCGGTCGGGGCGAGCACATGCCTGACCCCGGCCTCGATGCTGCCATCGAAAAAATGTTCGCCGAGCTGCAAGCGCTTTGCCAACTCGAACGCAATCCAGGTATCGGACTTCGATTCGCCGCGCGGCTCGATCGCCTTGTGCCGGAGCTGAACCAGAGCGCTTGCTTCCTGGCTGACCTGAAAGCCGGCGGCCACCCCTTCCCGCTCCCATGGTGTGGCGACGGGCAAGACGATATCCGCCAACTCGGCCATGGGATTGAGGAACATATCCGCATGGACATAGAAGTCGAGGGATTGCAGCGCCTGGGCTCCCAATACCGGGTCCGGCCGGGATTGCAGCAGATTGCTGCCGAAAGCCACCAGGCCTTTGACCGGATAAGGCTGCCCGTCGAGTATCGCGCGATACAGCCCGGTTTCGCTGATCCAGCCATGCCTGGCCGGCCCCAGTGGCCGCGTATCCAGGCCGATAGCGGGCTTGCGGCCGGCGCGCAGATCCACGCCGGACACGTCGTTCAGCGCCGGTCTGGCGAAGTGGACATTGCCGCCGGAAGCGTCGAGGCCGCCGGTAAGCGCGTACAGCAGATTCACCGCGCGGGCGGTTTGCGAGGCGTTGGTATTCTGGCCGATTCCCGACCAGGCGTAATAGGAAACCGGCGCGTGCTCGTGCAGCAACCGGGCGGTCTGCCTGATCTGCGCCGCCGGAACCCCGGTGATCCGCTCGGCCCGCTCCGGCGCATATTGGCGGCACAGACGGGCATAACGGTCGAAGGCGGGCGTGCAGGCGACCGTCCCCAGCACGGTCCGGATATCGAACTCGCCGAACAACGCCGCCCGTCCCGGCTCGGTATCGTATTGGCGCGACCGCGGATCGTAAATCGCCGGCCGATGGTTTTCTTCATCCCATGCGACCAGGCGGCCGGCTGCCCCGCCTGGCCGGAGGTCGGCCTCGGTGAGGAAGCGGCGGTTGTCCGCGCGGACCAGGAACGGGCCGTTGGACCACGACCGGACAAAATCGGCGTCGTACCAGCCATGCTCGATCATCACGCCCGCCAGGCTCAACGCCAGCGCCCCGTCGGTGCCGGGGCGGACGCGCAGCCACTGGTCGGCCTTTGCCGCCATACCGGCGCGGCGCGGGTCGATCACGACCAGCTTCGCGCCACGCTTGATCGCATCGCCCGCCAACCTGGCCTGAGCCGGCCATGAGACCGCCGGGTTGAATCCCCAATAAACGATACAGCCGGTATTGGCGTAATCCGGCATGCCGATGTCGCATCCGAAGGTCAGGGCATTGGTAAAATCCCGGTGCCAGTTGCAAACGTGGGTGGTCCAGACGGCGTTGGGGCTGCCGAAGGCATTGATCAGGCGGAAAATCCAGCCCATGCCGTCGGCGATGGCCGTACCGCTAGGGGTTGCGACGGAAAACGCCACCGACTCCGGCCCCCGCGCCTGGGCCATGCTTTTCATCTGGCCGGCAGTGAATTCAAGCGCCTCGTCCCAGGTGATGCGCACCCAGCCGGGGTCAGGATCGCCCTTGGGGCGGGTGCGCTTCATCGGGTAAAGGATGCGGTCCGGGCTGTTCACCAAATCCGGCGCGGATCGGCCCTTGATGCATAAGGACTGGCCGGTGGGATGGCCGGGGTCGGGCTCCACCGCCGTGAGGATACCATCGCCGTTCACCACGCTGACGCAGCCGCAGCGGGAAATGCACAAGGGGCAATAGCCGGGAATTCGCTTGTCCGTCATTTGAGCACACCGGGATATGGATTCATTTTCATTTGGCAACCAGGGAACAAACCGCGGCAAGCCACGATCTGAATATTGTGCTTGCTGTCTTTTGCCAGCCGATTATTTAGCGTGAAACTCACGAAACAGGATGCGCCACAACGGACGCCGCTTCATGATTCGGGGTGGCAATTCGCCATGTCCGTCGGGTGAATATATCACGTTGTGACATATTCACCCGAACATTCCACAAAATCCCAGGAGGTATATCATGAACATTGCACAATTCCCGAAAATGATCATCTCCTCCCATGAAGGATGGGACCAGTTGGAGAAGGCCCAACCTTCGGCGGAGAAGCTGTTCTTCCTGCTCGTCGTCCCGCTGTCCCTGCTCCCGCCGATCATGCTGTACCACGCCGGGCCGCAATTCGGGGATGCATTCTTTCCCGGGCTGGGCGGTAAGCCGTGGAGCCTGATCGCCATCATGTTCTTCCTGGGGGAAATGGTGACTTATGCCGGCATGGGCTGGCTCATCAAGGCGATCGCCGGCACCTACAAGATCGACATCACGTCGCACGATGCCTATGCCCTGTCCGCCCTCGGGCCCATCCCGCTCTGGATTTCGTCCCTGTCGCTGCTGGTTCCGAGCATTGCATTCAACGCCGGCGCGGCCTTTCTCGCTTTGGGCGCTTCCTGCGCCATCATCTATCATGGCGTGTATGCCTTCTGCCACATGCACGAAGAAACGGTCGCCGCCTCGTTCACCTACACCGTCGTCGGCGCCGGGCTGGTAGCCTGGGCGCTCCTCATGCTGCTGGTCGTTCTTCCCGCCTGAACCAGCCGCCGCCTCGCCGGATGCCCCGTTCGACAGCGGGGCATTTTTCCATCGTTCCTCGCAAACCGAACAAGACTGCACGGAAAAGCCGTGCCGAACCTTGACACTAATCAAATATTTCGCATATCTTGTGCCTGTTCGCACCCAACCCTACCGAGAGGAAACGACTTGAGCACCAAGGTTCACGCCATCCTGGCCAATCTCCCCCTGTTCAAGCAGATGAACCCGGAGGAGATCGACCGGATCGCGCAGAGCACCCGCGAATTGCACGCCACGCGAGGGGAAATGATGTTTCAGCGCGGCGATCCGGCGCACGGCTTTTATGTCGTGGTGCACGGCCAATTGAAACTGGCGTTTTCATCGCCGCAAGGGGTGGAAAAAGTGGTGCATCTGGTCGGCCCCGGCAAGACCTTCGGCGAGGCGGTGATGTTCATGGGCATGCCTTATCCGGTCTATGCCCAGGCGCTGGTCGATACCCTGCTGCTGCATATTTCCAAGACGGCGGTGTTCGAGGGGATCGAGCGCGATCCGGTATTCTGCCGCAAAATGCTGGCCGGTTTGAGCAGCCGGCTGCACAGCCTGATTGGCGATGTCGAGGCCTACTCCCTGCGTTCCAGCACCCAGCGGGTGATCGGCTACCTGTTGCAGCACGACTGCGACAACCTCGACAGCTGCCAGGACATTCACGTCAACCTGCCCGCCAGCAAAACCGTCATCGCCTCGCGCCTCAACATCTCGCCGGAGACTTTCTCCCGCGTCCTGCACGACTTGTCCGCCGCCGGTCTGATCAGCGTCAAGGGCAAGGACGTCGCCATCCTGGACATGGGCAAGCTGCGCGCCTACGGACAGCAGTAGGGCCCGGTCATTCGCCGTGGCGTCCTGGTTTGTGGGTGCGGCTCTTGTGCCCTTTAGGGGCGCAACCGTATAGTCAGGCTGAAGCCTGACCCACAGTCGGGTTTTTAGCCTAATGGCTGGTGCCGGCCGAGCGGGTGATCTTGTTGAACACGTTGTATTTGCCCGACGGCTTGTTCATCGGCAGACGCTTGATTTCCCTGAGCGTGGCCGCGTCGTAGATCACCAGCGCACCATCCTTCTCCCACACGCTGACCAGCGCGTATTTGCCGTCGCGGGTGAACTCCACATGCGCCGCGGTCTTGCCCGGAATCGGCCGCAGCACCCGCGCCACTTCCAGGGTGCCCTTGTCGATGACGGTCATCGCATCGCGGCTGGCCGGGTCGCCGCTGCTGAATCCGTCGGTCCAGGCATATGGCGTGTTTTCGTGGCTGCGCATGAAGAAACCGGGGCCGATTGTCTTGATCTGCTTCACGGTCTGCCAGGTCGTCATATCGATCACGCTCACCACCGGCTCTTTCAAATTGGGCGTCGCCATCACCGGATGCCCCTGATATTCCCAGGTAATGCCGGAGCCCAGGTGCGGCATGCCCGGCAGGTCGATCTGGGCCACCTTGCGGCCGGAATCGAGGTCGATCGCCTGCCCCTTCCGCCCGTCGCGCGCCGCGCCGATCAGGTGGCGATAGGAGGGATCGAAGAAGAAATCGTCGAGATAGTCGTCCACCGCAATGCGCCGCACCGGGAAATCCGTCGCGCCATAGGGAATCTCCCACACCTCCTTGACGTCTTTCAGCGCAGCGACGAAGCTGCCGCGCGGCTCGGCCTGGTACACCGCCGACACCCGCGAGCTCTTTCCGTCCAGCCCGACCGTGGGGATCACCCTGATCAGCGACAGGTCGTCGGCGTTCAGCAGCACCAGGGAATGCGGCAGATAATTGCCCGCCAGCACGGTCTTGCCGTCGCCGGACACCGCGATGTTGCGGGTGTTGATGCCGGCGCGCACCTCCGCCACGGTTTTCAGGTTGTAGATGTCGAACTTGCTGATCCAGCCGTCGCGCGAAGCGAAAAACACGTAACGTCCATCAGGGGAAAATTTTGGCCCGCCATGGAGCGCGAAGCGAGTGGGGAAGCGATAGATTGGTTCGAACTTGTCGCCGTCCAGAATGGTGGCGTGGTGGTCGCCCACTTCCACCACGACGAAGAGATTGAGCGGGTCGGCGCTGAATAACGGCTTGTCGGGCAGGCTCCCGGCCGGCACATGCCGAATATGGGAAGTGATGATTTCATCCGTCCCCCACACCGGCGCCACCGGCAGCGGCCGATAGATGAAGTCCACCAGCGCCAGGATCTCGTCCTTGCCGAGCTTGTCGGCAAATCCGGCCATCTGGCTGGCGATGCGGCCCTCGCTGATGGTTTTTACCGCCTCGGGCCGGCGCAGGCGTTCCAGGTTTTCCGGCAGCAACGCCGGGCCGGCGCCTCCGAGCCTATCGGCGCCATGGCAGGAAGCGCAGTAATCCGTGTAGTTTTTCTGCACCGACTGCTCCGCCAACGCGTTTATCGACAGAACCGCCACCCCGACAAAAAACAAAAACCTGCGCATCGCCTATCGTCCTCAAATCAGTCGCCGCAAGACGCCGCTTGCGCCTTTTCGCAGCTAAACAGTGGTTGTCTCCGGCAGCAGGCCGATTTCCTCGTCATCCAGGTAACAGGCCGGATCCTCCGCCCAAGGGTCGCCCGTCACCTGCCAGGCGCGCACGCGGGTGTTGCCGCCGCAGATATCGAAGTGCCCGCACGCGCCGCAGCGCCCGCCGATCTTGCGCGGCAGGGCCTTGAGCCCGGCCATGATCGGGTCGGCAACATCCATCCAGATTTCCGAAAACGGCCGCTCGCGCACGTTGCCCAGGGTGTAGTTCCACCACATGGTGTCGGGGTGGACGTTGCCCAGGTTGTCGATGTTGGCCACGTTGACGCCGGAAGAGTTGCCGCCCCACTGCCGGAGTTTCGCGCGGATATGCTCCTCCCGTTCAGGGAAGTTGCGCCGCACCCAGTACAGCAGGTAAACGCCGTCGGCATCGTTGTTGCCGGTGACGAATTCACGCTGCCGCCCCGCCTGGCGGTCGCGCCAGCAGGTGTCTAAGAGCAGGTCCATCGCCTGGCGGGTGACTTGGTGGAACACGTCATCCTTGCGGTTCTTGTTGCCGCGCCCGGCGTAGTTGAGGTGCGACAGGTAAAACTTGTCGATCCCCTCCTCGTCCATCAGTTGCAGCAAACCGGGCAGGTCGTGGGCATTGTCCTGAGTCAGGGTAAAGCGGACGCCGACCTTGATGCCGCGCGCCTTGCACAGGCGGATGCCGCGCATCGAGGCGTCGAAGGCGCCGGCCATGCGGCGGAATTTGTCGTGGGTATCCCGGATGCCGTCCAGGCTGACGCCGACGTAGTCGAACCCCACCGCCGCGATGCGCTCGATGTTGCCCTCGTCGATCAGCGTACCGTTGCTCGACAGGCCGACATAGAAACCCATCTCCTTGGCGCGGTGGGCGATGTCGAAGATATCCGGCCGCAGCAGCGGCTCGCCGCCGGACAGGATCAGCACCGGCACGCGGAAACGCTGGAGATCGCCCATCACGCCGAATGCCTCGTCCGTAGACAATTCGCCGGGAAAATCCTTGTCGGCGGAGATCGAATAGCAATGCTTGCAGGTCAGGTTGCAGCGCCGGATCAGGTTCCAGATCACCACCGGGCCGGGCGGATTGCGCTTCGGGCCGAGCGGAGTCGGCTCGGCGATTTCCTGCATGAACTGGGAAATGCGGAACATCCGGGCCGGGCCTAGCGGTATTCTTCGGGCGGCAGGTAGAGCGCATAGAGCACGTTCTCCTCCGTCTGGATGCGCTTGACCAGCACCTTGCCGATCACCGCCAGCTCGGTTTCGAAACTTGCCCAGACGCTTTCGCTCCAGGCCGTCGTAGCCGTGTATTTATGCAGAAAGTCCGCCACGGCCTTGCCGATATGCTGCATTTCCTTGCGGAATTCATGCATGATGGCGGCGCTCTCGGTGTTCGACTCCAGGCTGTGCTGCAAGTAGACGTAAAACTTGATGTTCTCGGTCAGGAGGTGCCCGCGCAAGGCGTCGCCGAAGTCCCCCAATTTCTCCTGCAGCGAGGCCTGATTCCGTGCTCCCGCTGCCGTGACGATGTCGCCGAAAATCGCCACCAGCGCCCGGTGATCGGCGATCAGGCCAGCCACCAGATTAGGGTCGAAGTGTACGCCGGTGCCGGGCGCGACCCGCTGCGGCGCCGGATCAGCCTGCTTCGGGCTGGGCGGGGAAGGGGTTTTCCTTTTCCATAGAAATTCGAACATGGCTTCCTCCAATTCTCGGCAATCAGGCGATACGCAAGCCGGTTTTTTTCAGGATGCGGGTGCTGTAAAGAATCTCGTGGCCGCGATCGGCCTCACCGAGCAGGCCGGCGATCAGGCCCACCTGTTCTTCCACCTCGCCGCGGTCATGGCCGTGCACCATGGCAAAAAAATTATAGGGCCAGCCCGGCAAATGGCGCGGGCGGTGGTAGCAATGGCTGACGCAATCCAGCGCGCCGACCTGTACGCCCAGTTCGTCCACCTTGTCGTCCGGCACATCCCACACCGTCATGCCGTTGGCCTTGTAGCCCAGGGCGTAATGGTTGGGCACCGCGCCGATACGGCGGATCACGCCGGTTTCGAGCATGCGCCGCATGCGCGCCATCACTTCCTCGGGGGGAACACCCAATTGCCGGGCGACCGCCCGATAGGGCTCTGGTTCCAGCGGCAAGCCAGCCTGGGTGGCCAGGATGATCTGCCGGTCAAGGGGGTCCAGGTCGGCGTCTTCGCGTTGCATCGGCTAACTTCCATCCACCTTTTCATAGAGCGCGGTGATGTTGTCCATCACTTCCAGGATATGCTCGCTGGATGTCGCCACGTTCGATGCATACATCAGATCCTCGCCGCTGTCGTGCTGCCTGAGCGCGTTCTCGAAGAAAATCCACTGTATCTTCGCCAGATCGAGCTCCTGCTGGATCTGCGCCGTTTTCCCCGGCGCTTCCGCCAGCGTCCGCAAGGCACCGGCGAACTCGTTCCTGGCCTGCTCGATGCCGCTGGCGATTTCAGGTTGGCTGAACCCCCATTTTTTCAGCATGTAAAACTTGGCCAGCCGCTGCGACAGCATGCGCTGGCGGCCGGCGAGGTTGACCAGCTTGCCGGCCCTGCTGCCCGACACGCCCTCCAGCAACACGGTGGTCTTGTGCGCGGCCTGCAGCAGGATTTCGTTCTGCTCCATCAATTTCCTGGCACCATCGCGGCCGACCGGCGCCAGGGCGACCGCGCGAAACTCGCTCCAGAGCGCGGCTTCCCTGGCCAGCGCATCCTGGATTTCCGGCCTGCCGGAAGACTGTCTGAGCTCGGCCAATTGCGCGTCGAACAAAATCACCGAGTTGTCCAGGATCGCACGGGCCTTGTCCGGCTGCACTTTCAGGCCGATCTGGCAATAAGCCTTGACGATGCGCTGTGTCAGCATGCGCTGGCGGCCCGCCTTGTTGATCGCGCCGGACAGGGTGAGCTCCGGCTTCACGGCGGACGACGCCTCGCCCGCGGCAAACACGAACATCGCCAGAATCAGTACGGGGACCAGCAGGATAAATTGTTTGGCGGCTATCTTCATGTCACGAATGCTCGTATTCCTGTCCACAATCAACAATGATTTATGTAATATGCCTGTTTTTGCACAAAATTTTTCCCGGATTGGCGTGCCGAACCCATCCGGGAGAAAATCGGTATCGCCACGGCGCCGGGCCGTTCACTCCATGGTCGAAATGTAAGTCGCCAGCGAGTTGATTTCGGCATCCGTGAGGATCTTGGCATTGGCCGCCATCAAGGGATCCAGGCGCTCACCCGTGCCATCGCGGTAGCGTGTCAGCGACAGGCTCACATACTGGAATTTCTGCCCCGCCAGGCGCGCGATCTTGTTGCTGCCCCGCCCCGCTTCGCCATGGCAGCGCTGGCAAATCTTGAAGAACAAGGCCTTGCCCTGCGCCACCAGCGCCTTGTTCGTCACCGGCGCGGGTTTGACGCCCATGCTCGCGTAATACACGCTCACGCTGATTTTTTCCTCGTCGCTCAACGCCTTGATCAGGCCCTGCATGAATTCGTTGCGCCGCCGTCCGTCACCGAACTTATGAATCTGCTCAAGCAGGTAAGACGCATTCTGCCCCGCCAGATTGGGGACTTCCGGCAAATTGCTGTTGCCGCCGTCGCCGTGGCAGTTCGCACAAAAAAACGTCACTTTCTGCGCCGCCTTGATGGCCGCCTCGGTCGCCTTGGCATCCTGCCTGACCGTATTCAGGCGCTCTTCCATGGCCGCCTCCGACAGGTGGACTTTCTCCGCCGCCACTGCGGACAGCGGCCCTGCAAGCAAGCAGAAACCCAGCAAAAACAAATAACTCGTTTTGTTCATGGCGCCCTCGAAGTCCAATTAACCCTGTTCGGGGTGATTGTATCAAGGAATGCCACACGCGGCACAAACCTTCCATACCGAACAAACAATAAAAATGACTTCCGTCAATTTATGCCCGCAGCGCCAGCCCAACAAAATACTCCCTGATCTTGGGCATGTCGTATACCGCATAGCCGGTCTGCCGCTCGATCTCGGCGAGAGCCGCCGCATGCGCCCGCGGGGTTTCCGTGGCGAGCACGAACCACATGCTGAGCAGGTGGTCGCGCGCATAATTGTGCGCCACCTCCGGCATCGCATTGACGATCCCGGCCACCCGCCCGAAGTCGGCCTCGGGGATTTTCATCGCCGCCAGGCTCAGGCTGCCGCCCATGCGTTCGGCATGGTACATCGGGCCGAAGCGCGACAGCACACCCTGTTGCAGAAGGCTATCGACGCGGCCGATCAGCTCCTGTTCGGAAATATTCAACCCCGCCGCAGCCTCCGCAAACGGCCTCTCGCAAACCGGAAAGCCGCCCTGCAAGCCATTGACGATCGCGCGGTCGAGTTCGTCCATCCGCGCTCAACCCGGCCTGGCCGCACTGCGAGGAGCCGCCGGCCGCGCCGCGTCGCCCGCCACGTAACGCGCGCCGCATTGCTTGAAGCGACGCCGGCTGAACAACACCTGGTGGGCGATATCGTGCAGACCGCATTCATCCTTCAGCCGTTCCACCAGATGCAATACTTCGTCGCGGCCCTGGCCGTGGATCATGGAAAACAGGTTATAGCGCCAGGCCGGCAGGCGGCGTGGCCGCTGGTAGCATAGGGTAACGAAATCGAAACGGCCGATGCGCCCTCCCAGCGCGCCGACCTGTTCGTCTGGAATATCCCACACCACCATCGCGTTGGCGCGGTAGCCGAGTTCGTGATGACGCACCACCACACCCATGCGCTTGATGATACCCTGCTCGGCCAGATAGGCGAGTCCGGCGATCACTTCGCCTTCGCTCAGGCCGATGCCCGCCGCGATCTGTGCGTAGGGGCGCGGCACCAGCGGCAAGCCCTGCTGAATCGCCCCGATCAGGGCGGTTTCGTAGGCGTGCGGCAAGCCGGCGGGGGAAGCCCGGTGCAGCGCGCCCGCCGCCGCGCCGGACCGTTCGATGGAATTGCGGCCCGCATGCGGGCGCATCAGGTCGAAGCCGAGATCGATATGGTAGTCCTCGACCATCGGCAAATGCAGCGTGGGAAGGCCGGTGCGCCGGCCGATCTCGCCCAGCACTTCGCGCACCCGCGCTTCGTCCGGGGCGGCGACGACAAACCACAAATTGAAGCGGTGCTCGCGCTCATAATTGTGGTTCACTTCGGGATAGGCGCTCACCAGTTCGGCAACGGCGTCGAGCTCGCCCGCGGGAACGGCCATCGCGGCCAGCGCGCTGGAGCCGATGCTGTGCGGGCGAAACACCGCGCCCACCCGGCTGATCGCCCCGCGCGCCTGGAGTACGGCCAGCGTTTCCAGCACCTGCCCCTCGCTCGCGCCGAGACGTCCGGCCAGTACGCCGAACGGCGCTGGCACCAGCGGAAAATCGCGCTGGAAGTCGTTGAGCAGGTGAAGTTCGAGTTCCGTCATCGTGGGGTGGCCCGTAACCAGATGGGAACAGTGTGCACCGCCCGTTTCGGGCGAACCTTGTTCTAGATCAACTTTTGCGCCATTTCCTGGTCACAGGCCGATGCGGTGGGCGCGCGGCGTGAAAAAAATACCGCTGGGCTTGTCGGCGGGCAGCTCGCCGATTTTGGCGAAGGTTTCGCTGTCGTAAATCGCCACCCGGTCATCGTCGCGCACCGACACCCAGACATGCTCTCCGCGCGGGGTAAATTCCAGATGCAGCACCGCCTTGCCCGGCTTCAGGGTCTTCACGACGGTGCGGCTGGGCACGTCGATCACCTGCACCGTATCGTTGTTGGGGAAGGCGAAGTTCACCCACACCTGGCGATTGTCTGGCCGCGCCACGACAAAAACCGGCTGGCCGTGGACCGGGATGCGGCCGGCCTCGGTCCAGTTGTTCTGGTCGATCACCAGCACCTCGTGCCGCCCCACCGCCGGCACCAGCAACTCGCTGCCGGTCGCTGCCCAGCCCTCCAGATGCGGCATCTTGTACACCGGCAGCTTCTGCTCGCCCTTGCCATAGCCATCGAGCACGCGCCTGACGCCGTCGTCCGGATGCCATAAATCGAGCAGCACCAAGCCGTCCTCGCCGAACAGGCCGGCCACGTAATAGCGCCCGTCGGCGGTGATCATGGCGTCGTAGGGTTCCCTGCCGATGTTGGCGAATTTGCGCAGCACCGGCTTGGCGGGGTCGCGCAGCTCGGCCAGCCAGATCTCGCCGCCGTCGTAAAGGCTGAAAACGAAGCGGTTGCCGGGCGCATCGACCAGCCCCACCACCTTGGACGGCTTGCCGGCCTGGTCGATGGCGGGAATGTCGGCCACCTGTTCGAGCGTGGCGCTATCAAAAATCTTGACCCCGCCCGGCGTGTAATTGGCCACCGCCACCAGCCTGCCGTCTTGGGAAATCGCACCGCCGATGCTGTTGCCGGATTGCATCACCCGCTTTTCGATGCGCATCTTGAGCAAATCGACCTTGGTCAGGCCGCCGTCGCGGCCGAACACGTAGGCATAGCGCTCGTCTCGGGAATAATTGACCGAAGCGTGGGATAAATCGCCCAGGCCGGGAACCTGCCCGAGTCGCGTACGGTTGGTGGTTTCCACCACCTGGATGCTACCGGCGGCGCGTTCGATCACCACGCCCAGGTCGCCGGTGCCGCGTAACGGCGCGGGGGCGCATCCCGACAAGATAAACAGGGAAAAAAGCAGGGGAAACATCAGGAAATGGTAGCGCATGTCAGGGCAATCCTTTCAACAGCATTTGCACGATCCAGTCGGCTTCGGCCTCGGTCAGGAACGGTTGCCACGGCGGCATCGGCGTGCCGGCGCGGCCGTGCAAGATGGTTTCCCTGAGCGCGTCGGGCGATTTCTCGCCGAGCGCCTGCGGGGTAAGCGGCAGGCCAAGCCCGCCTTCGAGCCGCAGGCCGTGGCACGAGCCGCAATCCTGCCGCACCAGATTGAGCAGCTCCGCCTGGCGCGCCGGGGCGGGGGCCGCGGGCGGGTCTGCCCAGGTCAGGCCGGGAAAAAATATGGCGGCACACAGCAAGCCAGCCATTTGCAGGGACTTATTCAACAGCTTCCACCATTTTCGTCATCCTGAAACATGCGGGTGCGAATTTGTTCGCCTGGCTTCCGTGCGAATGAATTCGCGCCTACAGCCCCGCCGAGTAAAATTTCCGGAGTCATTTTCACGACAGCCTTCCACCAAAAATATGGGGTGCCCGCGGGCACCCCATAAACTTGCCGAGCCTCGCTGCAAAAACGGCGTCTCAGTCGTCTTCGCCCTCACCCTTGGGCAGCTTGTGGGCGATGCCCTGGTGGCAGTCGATGCAGGATTTGCCGGAATCGGGTTTCGCCGCCGCCACGTGCTTCTTCTGCGCGAGCTTGTCCTGCTTTTCCGGGTCCATGCCGTCGTAGTTATGGCAATTGCGGCATTCCCGCGAGCCGGCCGCCCGCATACGCGCCCGTTCGTGCTCCGCCAATTCCTTCCGGTGCGCCTCGAATTTTTCCGGGGTATCGATCACGCCGGTGATTTTTCCCCATACTTCCTGGCTGGCCTGGAGCTTGCGCAACATCTTGTGCCCGAATTCCTTGGGCACGTGGCAATCAGCGCATACCGCGCGCACGCCGGTGCGGTTGGAATAGTGGACGGTTTTCTTGTATTCCTGGTAGACCGTGTCCTTCATTTCGTGACACGAAATGCAGAACTCCAGTTTATTGGTCGCGTCCATGGCGGTGCTGAAACCGCCCCAGAAAATGATGCCGGCGATGAACCCCCCGCCCAACAGCGTCAACAGCGAATAACGGGCGCTCGGACTGCGCAGCGCGCGCCAGAAACCGCCGGATTTTTTTTCTTCATTCGGATTCGACATGGTTTCTCTCTCTGATCTTTCCCGGTTAACGAGCAAACCCGCCGGGTTTACTTGAAACTACCGTAGTAATTGATCAGCGCCTCCATGTCCGCCTTGTCCAGCTTTTCGAATTTCGGCTTCATCTTTTTGTGCATCGGCCGCTTGCCGGAGGCGAATTCCTTGAAGGTGTGGTCAATGTAAGCCATGTGCTGACCCGCGGTAATGCCGGCGTCGTCGTCGGCAACCGAGCCGCCTTCGGAGTGGCATTTTTCGCAGCTGTTGGCGTGGATTTCCTTGCCCTTGGCGGCCAGCGCCGGGTTCGCCTTCTGCACGGCGCGAACGAATTTCTGCTTGCTGAAATACTGGGCGATCTGCTTGATGTCGGCGTCGCTCAGCTCCTTGGCGGTCTGGCACATGTCGGTCTTCGTGCCTTTCTTGCTCCCGCTACGGTATTTGGTTTCCGGGCAGGGCCGCTCCTGATTCTTGTATGCCGTCAGGCTGCCTGCCAGGTAGGTTTCGGAATATCCGCCGATGATCGGTATGTCCGTTTCTGTGCTGGCGCCGCCCTTGCCGTGGCAACTGACGCAATTGGCGACCAGCTTGTCGGCATCCGCCGCCCAGGCGCTCACCGCAAAAGAACAACCGAACAGCGCGGCGCATGCCAGCAATGCTTTACTTCCCTTCGTCATTTCCTTACCCCCGAGTTGACGTCGCGGACCGCCCCACCAACTCAAGGTGGAAACAACGGCCCGGCGTGTTTTTTTTAATCAAGGTACCGCCAATCCCGATCATCCGGGGGCGATACAAACAGAAAATGGATTATATGATGCGTCTCGGAATAATTCCACGAGCGGAAGAAATTCATCATATTATTGAATTCTAAAATACTTTGGCCGTAAACAAACGGGGGGAGCTCGCGCCCCCCCCCCTTGAATCCGCCTTCATTTCGCCGACGCGGATTTTCCGCGTTACATTTTCATCGCGTTGATGTTGGCATGGGCGTTGTCGAGGCCCAGCGTATAGCCAAAAGAGACGTAGTGGTAGCGTCCGACGGTGTGGTCGTCATGAATGGCAAAGCCGAAGTTGTACAGCTTGCCCGGATCAAGTTTGACATCTCCCTCGCCGCCGGCCAGCTTACGGGTAAAGGTCACCGTCCAGACGCCGCCCTTCAATTCGCCCTTGGCTTCGGACAATGCCTTGCCGCCTTCCATCACGCGCTTGTCGGCGATGTATCCGTCCACCGGCTTCTGGCCCTTGCCGCTGCGGAACTGGATCAGGTCGAAGAACTTGCCCGCCGCCAGGTTGCCGTCCTTGACGTACTTGGTTTTCTTGTCGTCCTTGACGCCCGGCATGGTGCGCGCATCGGTGTGGCAGGTCGCCCAGCAACCGCCGACCGTGTCATTTTCCACCTTGCCCGCCTCTTCCAGCATCACGCCCACCTTGACGGGATTGTCGGCGTCCATCTTCTTGCCGCTGTTGAAGCCGGTGTCTTTCCAGGAAAAGCGCAGGTACAGGTTGCCGGCGTCATGGGCTGCCTGGACAGAAACCGGGATGCTGCCTGGCTTGCCCTTGATGGGCGACGGCTCCAGCGCGATATCCTTGGATTTTTCGCCGGCAGCGATTTTCCGTCCGAACTCCCCCGACTCCTCGTTGCCGGTTTTTTCGTCATAGTGGCAGGAGATGCAGGCCTCGCCCTTCTTGATACCCTTGGCGCCGCTATGCTCCAGACCTTTCAGAATCCATTCCATGCCGGAGGAGCCGGGATAGAACACGGTGATTTTCTTGATTGGCGCGCTGCCCACATCGGCACAAGCCGCGCCTGCGATGCCCGCCATTGCAAAACCCAGTGCCGAAACGGCGATCAGAGACTTGTTCATCGAATTTCCTTCAACTTTTGGTGGTTAATCACGGTAATCAAATTTACGGGGACGCCGGCTCACTCGTCGTCCTGCTCGGTCATGCCCTTGGGTTTATGGTGAGCGATGCCCTTGTGGCATTCGATACAGGTCTGCTTGTCTCGCTGCGCCAACTCGTGCTGCTTGCTGGCACGGGTCTTCTGCTTGGCGGAGTCCATTCCCTCGAAGCTGTGGCAATTGCGGCATTCGCGTGAATTGGAGCCTTTCATGCGCGCCCACTCATGTCTTGCCAGTTCCAGGCGATGCGCCTCGAATTTTTCCGGAGTATCGACGAAACCGGTGATTTTTCCCCAGACTTCCTGGCTCGCCTGGATCTTGCGCTGCATCTTGTGGATCCAGTCCTTCGGCACATGGCAGTCGGAGCAGATCGCGCGCACGCCGGTGCGGTTGGAATAATGGATGGTCTGCTTGTATTCCTGGTACACGGTGTCTTTCATTTCATGACAGGAAATGCAGAACTCCAGGGTGTTCGTGGCCTCCATCGCGGTATTGAACCCGCCCCAAAAAATGATGCCGGCCACAAAGAAAAGTGCGGCCAGCCCCAGCGACACGCCGAAAATTTTCTTTTTGGATAAGCTCGCCATGCTGCCCTCCTGAAATACGGTCTGACTAAGGTCTGACTATTGTTATGACCAAACAAAAGGGGCTGACAGAAACGCTCCATCAACCCCTTGCGCCCAGGAGCCTGTCGGACTTAAAGGAAATCGGCTGCAAATCCGCCTGGCCGGTCCCTATTTCACCGCTTTTTTGGTCAATAGAATGACTATTGAACCGCAAAAGCGGCAAAATCTGTCCTCGCCCAGCCGAGTTTTCGCTCCGATTCTTCAAGTCCGGCAGGCTCCTGGCGCGATCAGTAAATGTCGCGCTGCGTGTTATAGACGTTGAACTTGCCGGTCGGCGTAATCAACTTAGGATCCTTGATCACGGACTTCATTTTCAAGGTCTTGTCGTCCAGCACCACGATCGCGGACGGCTCGGTCTTGCCCGCCCAGATCGAATACCAGACTTCGTTGCCTTCGGCGTTGTATTCGGCCTGCACCACGCGCTTGATGGCCTTGGATTCCGGTAGATTGGCCATCTTGGCAATGTTGAGGGTGACCGGCGGCTTGTCCAAATGCTTGATATCATACACCGTCACCGACTCGGCCACCTCCTTGTCCGGGTTGAGTGGCGCATCGGCATAAAGGTGATTGGAATTCGGGTGAGTTTTGACGAACAGCGACCCGCCACCACCGTTCTTCAGCTCCTGCACCACCTTCCAGGCATACTGCTTGTGCTTCACCGGATCGGTGCCGATCAGGGTGATCACGTCCGCGCCCAGATGGCTGGTGGCCCAAACCGGGCCAAACTTCGGATGCACGAAGTTGGCGCCGCGGCCGGGATGCGGCTTGGCCTTGGTTTCAACCAGCGCGGCCAGTTTGCCGGTCTTGGTGTCTACCACCGCAACCTTGTTCGACATGTTGGCCGCCACCAGGAAGTAGCGCTTGGTCGAATCCCAGCCACCGTCATGCAGGAACTTGGCGGCCTCGATCGTGGTTTCCTTCAGGTTCTTGATGTCGGAATAATCCACCAGCTTGATCATCCCGCTTTCCTTGACGTTGACCACCCACTCCGGCTTGTGGTCGGTCGCCACGATCGACGCCACGCGCGGCTCCGGGTGGTACTCGCCGTCCACGGTCTGGCCGCGGGTGGACACGATCTTCAACGGCTTGAGGCTGTCGCCGTCCATGATGACGTACTGCGGCGGCCAGTACGAGCCGGCGATGGCATACTTGTCCTCGTAGCCCTTGAACTTGGAAGTTTCCACCGAGCGCGCTTCGATACCCACCTTGATTTCGGCCACGATGGTCGGCTTTTCCATCCACAAGTCGATCAGGTCGAGCTTGCCGTCGCGGCCGATCACGTAAACATAGCGGCCGGACGCCGACAGGCGGGAAATGTGCACGGCATAGCCGGTCTTGACGATACCCCAGATCTGCTTGGTGTCGCCATCGATCAGCGCCACCTCGCCGGTATCGCGCAAGGTGACCGAGAACACGTTCTTCAGGTTGACCTTGTTCATCTGTTTCTTGGGTCGATCTTCCGGCTTGATCATCACCTTCCAGCTCGCCAGCATATCCTTCATGCCGAATTCCGGCGGAACGTCGGGAGTTTCCTGGATGTATTTCGCCATCATGGAAATCTCATCCTTGGTCAGGATATCGTCGAAGTTCACCATGCCGCCCTCGGTGCCGTAGGCAATAACCTTCTCCAGGCGGCTCTGGCCGAGTTTGACGGTACCCCCGTCGACGACGTTGCCATCCTTGTCCTTGGTGGAGGTGTGCGGCTCCAGGTTCTTGCCCGTCGCGCCCTTGCGCAAAATGCCGTGACAGCCGGCGCAACGTTCGAAATAAATCTTTTTTGCAGCTTCCTTTTGTGCCGGCGCCAATGGCGCATCGGCCGCAACCGCCACATCAAACGCCCCGGCAACAGCCAGCGCCAGTGCGGATACCACTATGCTTTTTCTCATCGTCAAGCTCCCTAACATTCAGAAATATAAGGCCAATCACCACTGTCGCCACGTCGCACTGCACGGTCGATGGATCATGTTCTGATATTTGTACGCCGGAAACATTGATGTGAATCAATTTTTTTGAAAACAGGGGATCAGCCGACTTGACTTTTGTATGCGCCACTACCGGGAACCAGGGCAGATGGACTTCGATGGGCAATTCGGCGCAAGCCCCCCCCAATGCCTGTGGAGGCCCTGAATAGGCCAACGCCATTGAAGCCGGAAGGAAGATTTACCTGCCGGAGGCCGCCGCCCAATAAGCGCGGTGCAGTTCGACGCTGGCTTCGCGCGGCACCGTCACCTCGATCAGGTCGGGCCCGGCGTGCGCCAGCGCCTGTGCGAGGGCCGCCGCGAACGCCTGCGCCGTATCCACGCGGTGGAAAGCCAGCCCGTACAACCCGGCCGCCTGTTCGAAATCGAGGCCGGCGGGGGTCAGCCACAAACGCTCGAAATTCTCCAGCCCGGCCTGCGGCAGGTAGCCGAAAATGGCGCCGCCGCCGTTGTTCAGCACCACCAGCGTGACGTCCAGCCCGCGCGCCAGCGCCAGCCCGCCCAGATCGTGGCACAGCGCCAGATCACCGAGCAGGCCGACGACGGTCCTGCCGGCGGCCGCCAGGCCCAACAGCGTGGAGACATTGCCGTCGATGCCGCTCGCGCCCCGGTTGGCCGCTATGCGGAGCGGTTTTTCGCCGCCGCCGGAAAAGCTGTCGAGATCGCGGATCGGCATTGAATTGCCGCTGAACAGGATGGCGTCGGCGGGCAGGCGCTCCACCAGGGCGCGCACGATGCCGCATTCGACCGGCTGCGCCATTTCCGCCAACCGTTGCGCGGCGAGCTCCTCCTGTTCGAGGAAATCCGCCAGCCAGCCGGCCGGCGCGGGCAGCGGTTTTTCTTCCGCCAACGCGCGACATGCGGCCGCCGCATCGGCGCGCAGCAAATCGGTGGTCAGGTGCAGCGGATCGGGCCAACGGCCGTGCGCTTCGACCAGAATGTGGCGGGCTTCGCCTTGCGCCGTCAGATATTGCTGCATGACCTTGGAAACCGGCGGCGCGCCGAAACGCAGCACCCACGCCGGGCGATGGCCGGCGCTGAAATTTTCGCGGCGCAGGAAGGCATCGTAGCGGGTCAGAACACGGCGGCGCGCGTGCCCTCCGAAGCGCAGCCCGGACAGCGGATCGGCCAGCACCGGGCAGTCCAGCACCTGCGCCAGCCGTGCCACGGCGACGGGAAAATCGTCGGGGTAATCCGCGCCGCCGCAGACTATCAGGCCGGGCCGGCCGGACAATTCGGCGGCGAGACGGGCGGCGTCCTCCGGGCACGGAGCCATGACCGGATAAGCCACGGCCGCCGCCGCAGAAAACGGAAAATCGATCATGGCTCGCGGCACCAGCGGCTCGCGCAGCGGCACGTTCAGATGCACCGGCCCGGCCAGTGGCCAGCGGCATTTATCGACGGCCTGCGTGGCCCGCAGCGCGACATGGCGCAGGGCGGCCACGCCGTCCTCGGCAGCACCCAGATCGAAGAAGAAACGCACCTGTTCGCCGAACAACCGGGCCTGATCCACCGTCTGGTTGGCGCCGCACTCACGCAGCTCGGGCGGGCGGTCGGCGGACAGCAAGATCAGGGGAACCGCGCCGTGGTTGGCCTCGATCACCGCCGGGAACCAGTTGGCCGGCGCGCTGCCTGAGGTTCCGATCACCGCCACCGGACGATTTTCCGCCTTGGCGAGGCCGAGCGCGAAGAAGGCGGCACTGCGCTCGTCCAGCACCACCCAGGTGCGCAGCGCGGGGTGGCGATCGCACGCCAGCGCCAAAGGTGTGGAGCGCGATCCCGGCGAAATCACCGCGTGGCCGACCCCGGCGGAAGCCAGCCCGTCGATCAGGGTCAGCGCCCAGCGCAGGTTGACGGCGGCGGTGTCGGTCATGAATTTTCCAGCGCCTTCCGCATGGCGTTCAGTTTGGCTTCGGTCTCGGCGAGTTCCGTTTCCGGATCGGAACCGGCGACGATGCCCGCGCCGGCCGACAGTTCCGCCTCGTTCCCCGCAAGCCAGGCGCAGCGCAGCGCCACGGCGAAATCACCATCGCCGTCCAGCCCGAGCCAGCCGGTGGCGCCGCTATACCAGGCCGGCCGGGCCTCGCCGTGATCCGCCAGCCATTGCTGGGCGGGGCGCACCGGGTAGCCGCCCATCGCCGGGGTGGGGTGCAGGCGCTCGACCAGGCTCAAGAGCGTGGTGCCCGGCTTGACGTCCCCTTTGACCACGCTCCGCAGGTGGCGCAGATCCTGGAGTTCGAGCACGGCGGGACGGGCCGGGATTTGCAGCAGACGGCAGGCCGGCTCGAGCGCATGGACAATGGCATTGACCACCAGGCGATGCTCGCGCCGGGTCTTGTCGTCATCGAGGTCGCCCGCCGAAACTCCACCCCACGCCGTACCGGCCAGCGCCTCGCTCACCGCCTGACCGCCGCGAAGCGACACCAGCCGCTCCGGCGTCGCGCCGAGAAACGCGCCCCGGCCCGCTTCGGCGTGGGAAAACTGGAAACACTCCGGATAGCGTGCCGCCAGCGCCGCCATCACGGCGGCCGGCACGAACGGACGGTCGCCGCGTAGGCGCACGCGGCGCGACAGCACCAGTTTGTCGAGCACCCCGGCGCGGATGTCTTCGATGGCCCGTTGCGCCAGATCCAGCCAGGCCTCGTCCGGCGGGTAGATACCGACCCGGTCGAGGGATCGGCCGGCAGAGCTGGAAGGGATTTCTCCGGCAAAAGCGGCCAGCGCCCGCCGCCAGGCATCCAGCCAGACCGCCAGGACCTTGTCCGGCGCGCCGTCCCGGCCGCAGCTGAAAGTCGCGGTACAGATCCCGTCGCGCTGCTGCAGCAGCAACAGCGGCACGGTCAGGCGCGCATTGGGCAAGCTCTCGCCGCGCCGATCCCGATCGAAGGCAAACCCGGCCAGCGCTGCCGGCTGGGTCCCGGCGCCGTCCGCGTCCACCGCCTCCCAATGCCGACAATATTCGGCAAAAGCGGCGTCCATCGCGCGGAAGCGCCCCTCCCCCTGGGTCTCGACGTTGGCCGCGCGGCCCAGGCCGAGCAGGAACAAGCCTTCGGCCGGATTCGCCCAATAGCTGTGTTCGGCCAGGTGGTGCGGCAGTCCGCCAAAGGCCAGCTCGGGCAGGGCCACGGTCAGGCTCAGCAAGCCTTTGCCGCGTCCGCCGCCGTGGCGGCGCAGCAACTCCGCCAGGCGCGTTTCGAGCGCCGGCGGGGTTGGATATACGTTGGCGTTATGGCTCATCGTTGGTCAATTCCTGCGCCATTTGTCTCAGTTTGGCGCGCTCCAGCTTGCCCAGCGCATTGCGCGGCAGCACGGATACGTGCCGCAGCACACGCGGACGCATCGCGCCGGCGAGGTGTTCGCGGCACCATGCTTCCAGTCTCTCCGGCGCGGCATCGCCCGCGATCAGCGCCACCAGCCGGTCGCCCCAAATTTCGTCGGGCAGCGCGGTCACTGCCGCGTCGGCCACGCCGGGGCAGTTCAGCAATTGCGCCTCGACCTCGGCCGGATGCACGTTGACACCGCCGCTTACCAGCATGTCGTCGTGCCGCCCCAGCACGTGAAGCCTGCCGCCGGCGTCGATTTTTCCCATGTCCCCGGTGGTCAGCCAGCCGTCGGTCAAGCCCCGGCCGAGTTCGCCGTCGGCGTTGGCGTAGCCTGCCATCACCGCCGCGCCGCGCACCTGGATGATACCTGCTTGGCCGGCGACTTCGCCATTGTCGTCAACGAACCGGATGTCGAAACCCGGCAGCGGCGCGCCGACGCAACCCGGCTGCCAGTCTTCCAGGACGGGAAACAGAGTCGCCAGCTGCGAGGCGGTTTCGCTCATGCCGTAGGAAACGCACAGCGGCCAGCCGGCGGCGCGGGCGCGCCGGGCCAAAGCCGCCGACAACGCGCCGCCTCCCACCAGGGCATATTTGAGCGCAATGGGCGGCGATGCGCCATGAGCAATATCAAGCAGGCGCGCCAGCATCGCCGGCACCAGCGAGATATGCGTGACGCGCCGGGCTTCGATATCGTCCCACACCCGCCGCGCATCGAAGCCCTCGTGCAGCAGCATCGCCGCGCCCGCCCCGGCGCAGCGGTAGAGAATCGCCAAGCCGCCGATATGGTAAAGCGGCAGGCAGTTCAGCCAAACGTCGCCCGACTTCAGCGGCAAAACGGCTTGCGAGGCGGCGACCGCGGCGGCCAGATTGGCGCCGTTCAGCATCACCGCCTTGGGCTCGCCTTGCGTGCCGCTGGTGGCAATCAGCAATTCGATTCCGGCCGGCGGCGTGGCGGATACTTGCCGCAATGCCGCACGGCGGGCGGCGGACAGCGCCGGGCCAAGCGGCAGCAGGGGCCGTCCGAGCAGGGAAGCGGCGTGAGCGGCCAGCGCCAGTTCCGCCGCCGAACCGGTTTGCGGCACCAGCAAGGTTCCCGGCTCCAATCCTCGCGCCAGCGCTTGTGCGCAGCCGAGCAATTGGCGGTAGCTCAGCGTGCCGTCCGCCGTGATCAGTGCCGCCGCATCGGGATATCCGGCCGCCGCCCGGCTGGCCCAGGTCGCCAGCAGATTCAAGATAATTTGGTTGCGCTATGCAGGCAGGCGATGCCGAAAGTCAGGTTGCGGTAGCGGACGTCGGCGAATCCGGCCTGCTCCAGGGCCTGCTTGAACGCTTCCTGATTGGGAAAGCGGCGGATCGATTCGACCAGGTAGGCATACGCCTCCGGCTCGCGCGCGATCCACGCGCCCAGGCGCGGAATCACGGCAAAGGAAAACAGGTCGTAAAACGGCCGAATCGGGCGCCAGGGGCGGGAAAATTCCAGGCAGAAGAAACGGCCGCCCGGCTTGAGCACGCGCAGCACTTCGCGCAGCGCGTCATCCAGGCGCGTGACGTTGCGGATGCCGAAGGCGATGGTCACGGTGTCCACCGAGGCGGACGCCAGCGGAATGCCCTCGCCGCTGCCGGCCAGCCAGGAAACGTGGCGCATGCCGCGTTCGCGGCCGACCCCCATCATCGCCAGGCTGGGATCGCACACCAGGACGCGCCGGTCCGCATCGGCCAGCAAGCGGGCAACATCGCCGGTGCCGCCCGCCAGATCGACGATCACTTGTCCGGGTAGGGGATCAGCGGCACGGGCCAGGGTACGCTTCCACAACCGGTGGATGCCGAAGCTCATGGCGTCGTTCATCAGGTCGTAGCGCCGGGCGACGCCGGCGAATACCCGGCGAATGCGGCGCCGGCGCTCGTCCTGGTCTACATCCTGATAGCCGAAGGTGTGGGAAAGGTCGGACATGTTCTTAGCTGGTAGCTAGTAGCGAGTGCCGGTTTGTTTGGCTACAAGCTACCAGCTACAAGCCACAAGCTCTACTGTCACGGCAAATCGCCGCGGCGGAACAGGAGATAGCCGCCACCGGCCGCGATGGTGCCCAAAACCACAGGGTAAACCAGCGCATAGACCTTGAACAGGGGGCCGCCGAAATAGTCGAAAATCACGTAGGCCGCCGGGCCGATCACTACCAGCTGCGGGTCGAACAGCATCAGGGCGGCGGTGCGGAACACCTGCAGAGGATTGGCCAGGGCCAGCGCGACTGCCACTTCCGGCGCGACATGCCCCTGGATCATGATGCCGAGCAGGATCAGGTCGAGGAACAGCAGCATGGTCAGCCAGACCAGGAACGCCGCGCCCTGGGCGACGTCGATCGAGCGCGCCATGGTGGAGATCAGCATGCCGATGCCGAGAAAGCACCAGGATATCGAAGCCAGCAGGCCGGTGTAGTACAGGAACATCGACCACGGCACCTCGACGTCCTTGACCATCGCCCAGCCGGCGGCGGCCGCCATCGCCGCGAACACCGGCAGGAACACCACCAGGTAGCGGCCGACGATCTTGCCCCAGAACCAGGCCCCAAGGGAGACCGGCAGGGACAGCAGGTATTCGAACACGCCGGCTTCGCGGTCGCCCGCCACCGAGCGCACGGTGGTGATCAGTACGAAAATCGGCAGGATCGCCATCGACAGCTGGATATAGGTGACCAGCAGGCGCGACAGCCCGATGAAGCCGAGCACGCGCGATTCGGTCAGGCCGAAGGCGAACAGCAGCGCCACGATGCCGCCGAACACCAGGGTGTAGATCATGAACCAGCGCGCACGCAGGGATTCCACAATGTCGAGTTTAGCGGTAAGCCAGAGATGTTTCATATTTTCTCTTTATCCAGTGGACTATTTGAAAACTACTTGTCCTTGGCCAGCAGCCGCCTGCTGGCCTCGTCGAACCCGATGCTGCCCGGCAGCGCGTCTGCCGCGGCGCCGAATCCATATGCCATCGGCGTGGTCTTGCCGGCGACGTAATGAGCGGCGCGGGCATCCAGCCACTTGCCGCTGCGATAGTCGGCCACCCAGATTTCCGTGGCGGCATCGTTGCCCCAGGGCTGATCCTTGAGCCAGGTGACGGCGCAGCCGAGGTCGTCGAACTTGAATACCTGCTTTTTCGGCCCGCCGCGCACCTCGACCGTATAGTGCCGGTCGCTCAGGGCCATGCTGCAGCGCACGCATGTGTCCCGGTCCCACTTGACCTCGACCGGACCGGTGTCGGGCTGCCGCGAACAGGCGGCGAAAATCAGCACGGTCACCACCAGCAAAAACAGATTCTTCCGCATTATTGGCCCCCGCCCCGCTCGATTTCCTCCATCGACATCCGGGCTAGCAGCCCGACGTAGCGCGACAGCATGCCGAGAAAGCGCAGCCGGTCCGGCCCGGCGATCAGGCCTTCCCACTCGGTGCCGTTGCCGGTGTCGCGGAAGCTCCAGCCCGCCAGCGCCTTGGCGATGGCTTCTTCCGGCCGGCGCAGGGTCAGGCGGCAGGCCAGCTTGCCGGACAGCGACGCGTCGTCGGCGACGCGATCGTCCAGCACCACTTTGCCGCGGTCCATTTCCAGCACGCGGTTGACCAGCGGAGCCACTTCGTCGAGGCGGTGGCTGGAAATCAGCATGGTGGTGTTGGCAAGCCGCTCCGCCAGCAGCTCGAAAAAAATGTGGCGCGCGTCGGGATCGAGGTTGGCGGCGGGCTCGTCCATCACCAGAACGTTGGTGTCGCGGCCCATCGCGATGGCGATCAGCAATTTCTGCTTCATGCCGCCGGACAATTTGACGAATGGCAGCCGGGCGATTTTCCCGAGATCGAGGCCAAGGCGCTGGGCGATGTCTTCCATACGCTTCACCTCGCTGTTGCACAGCGAGGCCGCAAAGCCGACCAGCTGGCCGACCGGCATTTTCAGGGGCGGCGGCAGCTGCGGTACGAAGCCGATCCGGGCGAGTACCTCGGTGCGCTCGCGCCGCGGCGTAAGCCCGTTCACCGCGACCTCGCCGTCATAGACGTATTCGCCGAGCAGGCAGCGGATCAGGGTGGTCTTGCCGGCGCCGTTGGAGCCGACCAGCGCGATCCGCTCGCCAAGCCCGATCTTCAGGTCGATGTCGTCGAGAACCCGGTTGCGCTTGAAGGTCTTGGATACGTGGTTGAATTGGATCATTTTTTAGCTGAGTGAGGAGTGAGGAGTCAGGAGTGAGGAGAAAAACCGCGCCCCACTCTTTCCTCCTCACTCCTGACTCCTCACTCCTCTACATTATCTTTCTCAAGCCCTTGATTTCGAAAGCCAGCGCACCGCTCGGGCAGACGTCGATGCACATCCCGCAGCGGGTGCAGTCCGCGCCGATATCCAGCTGCGCATCCGGCGCGCGCCCCTTGATGACGCAATCGAGCACGTGCGGGACTTCGCACACCCGGCGGCATTCGCCCTCGTGATGACAGTCGGCCAACCTATAGGTGACATGTAGGGGAGAAAACACCCCGACGAAACCGTAGGTGAGCCCGATCGGACAGACATAGCGGCACCAGGCCCGGCGCGAGTAGAACACCTCGAACAGGAGCAGCAGTCCCACCCACCCCAGCGCCAGTCCGGGGCCGTAGATCAGCGCGCGGCTGACGATGCCGGTGGGCGAAATGGTCTCGAACACGGTATAGCCGGTGAGGATCGCCATCAGCGCGAACAGCACCCAGAATACCGCCCGCACGCCGCGATGGAAGGCATGATCGGTTATTTTCTTCTTCTCCACCAGCCAGACGTGCAACCGCTCGGCGTTTTCCGCCAGGAAATGGTAGGGGCAGACCCAGGAGCAGAACGTGCGCCCGCCCAGCAACAGCCACAGGACGAAAACCGTGCCGGTGCCGATCAGCAGGTTGACGATGATGTGCTTGTGGGCCAGCATCACCTGCAGCGCCGAATTCAGGTCGATCAGGTGAAAGCCCAGCATGCGCGAGGCGGTGAGTGCGCCTTCCAAAATCTGGATGTCGAGCCAGAAGGACACGACGAACAGCAGGTTGATCGCGAGCAGAGCGGTCCAGCGCCGTTTCAGCCATTTGGCTTTCTTTTGGTGCGCGCGCGCTTCCTTCTTCAGCGCGATGAAATCAAGCGTCTCGGTCTTTTTGTAGAAATGGATGGCCTTGGCTTCTTCGGTGTATTCGGCCGGCTCCGGTTTGCGCGGCTCGCCGCCCAGCATCACCCGCACGGATTCGAAATATTTGTTCGCCATCATGCACCCCAACCTTTACGCGGATCCACCACGATCGCCGCAGATTCGACCGGGCACACCATTTCGCACACGCCGCAGCCCAGGCACGGCTCGTGCACCGTCGGCGTCATGCGCTTGATGCCGTTAATGTCCACCACCGCCTCCAGCGAGATCGCGCCCTTGATCGGACAAGTGCGCACGCACAGGTCGCACAGGGCGAGGTCGAAGGGATGGTCCTTGAGCGGGATCGGCTTCCAGCGGTCCACCTCAATGAAGCGCATGGTCCCCTTGAAGTCACCGCCCCGCGCCGCGCCCTTGAATCCCTTGCCCTGCACGGCAAGACAGGCGTCGGGGCGCGCCAGCCGCGCCAGACCGGTGCGCTCTTTCAGGTTCAGGGTCGGCTCCGGATCCTTTTCCTTGGCCAGCAGGATGGGCGGATTCGCCACTTTCATCTCGCTGCGGCTCGCCATGAACGCCGGTTTTTTGTAAACCAGCGCACCGGTGGGGCAGGCCAGGATGCATTGCACCGCGTCGCAGGAAAAATCGCAGGCCTGCTGGCGCGAATCGATATACGGCACGCCGACGCCGAAACCCTGGTCGAGATCGTCGAGCTTGATCGCCTGCACCGGGCAAACCTGGACGCACTGGCCGCACTTGATGCAGGAAGACAGGAAATCCGCCTCCTCCAGCGCGCCCGGTGGCCGCATGCGCATGCGCCAGGCGCTGGCGACGGGAATGTAGCCCAGCGTTGAAATGCCCAATACCGCCGCGCCCAGGATCATCGTGCGCAGGAAGCGGCGGCGCTCCTCAAGCTTGCGCTTGTTGATCGCCCCGTTGCCGGGCGCCGCCGGTTTCTTTTCAGCCGTCACTTTCGTGCCCTCTTCGGTAAGTGAAACAGGGGAGCGTCGTCGCTCAGGATCATCTCGGGGTCGGAGAACGGCGCCAGCCGCTCGAGGAAATCGAGCGCTTCCATCAGCGGCGCGTTCTTGAAAAAACGGGCATGGGGCACTTCCATCCAGATCCGGTCGGCATAGGCGTAGAGGTTGTAGGGCGTATCGCCGACGCCGTCGTTGTTGCGGTCGAAGCCCTGGTAGTCATCCCAGTAATTTCCCCGCCACAGGTTGCGTTTGGCGGACCCGGCTCCACCGACGGAAACGTCGGTCAGGTTTCCCTCGAACACGTTGTTGGTGAAAAAGTGCCCGTCCCGATCACTGTTGAATGCGATGGCGACGCCGTTATAGGCGAAACGATTGTCCTTGACCCGAATCGCCGTACCCGGCTGGAAGGGCGACAAATCGGTGCCGATCCCGATCGCGCAGTAAATGATTTCGTTGTTCTCGATCAGCGCCTCACTCGCCTCCTTGAAGCCGAGGGCCATGCCGGTCGCACCGGTGGAATGGGAAAAGAGGTTGTTCCGCACCACCGTGTTTTCGCTGTACATCAGGTACACGCCCACGGCGTTGTCGTAGAACGAGTTGCCGTCCACCATGTTGTCGTTGGCGAACATGAAGTGGATGGAATAACGGCTACGGGTGCCGTAATTCCGGTAAAAAACGTTGCGGTTAGAATACCACGCGACATTGTCGCGGGAATCCACCACCCGGTTCCCCTCGATCCGGTTGTCCATGCTGTACCAGAGGCGGATGCCGTCGCCGCGGATACCCAGGTCCACCGGCTTGGAGCGAATCTGGTTGTTGCGCACGACGTTGTGGCTGGACTGCTTGAGATCGATGCCGAACAGGCAGTTGTCGATCACCAGGGACTCGACGTAATTGTTGTTGCCGCGCACGTTGATGCAGGCGTCGTCGGTGTCGTGGTTCGAGCCCGACCCGGTGAGATGCAGGCCGCGTATCGTCGAACTGTTGGCCTTGAGCACGAACACCGTCCCCTTGTCGCCGCCGTCGATGGTCACTTTGCCGCCGCCGTCGATCACGATCGGCTTGTCCACCAGGACAGGTCCGGCATAGGCACCTGGCTTGGGCTTCAGCACGCCACCGGCGGGGGTCGCATCCACCAGCTTCTGGAACGGGATCAAGTGGTGGATGCGGCGGTCGCGCTCCGACAGCAGGATCGGCTCCACCGGTTTATCCACATCGACACGAGGCGCATTGCTCAGGTCCGGGCTGCCGCCGGGCTCGGCGGCGAAACCCGCCGAGATCGGGGCCACAACTAACAAAAGCCCCAAGCACACCTTATGCAGACAATTAGTCACAAGCTCAACTTTAACATTGGATGAAAATCCCCACCCCCGCCGAATTGGAGTGGGGTTTAGCGAAAACGATCCCGTCAAGCCTGCCCTTCCCGCATCATCTTGCGCCGGATCAGGAGCGCGACGAACGACGCGGCGGAGCAAGCCAGCAGCAAGGCATAGCCGTAATACGGGTAGGAATAGGTGCTGAACTGCGCCACCTTGCCCTCGCCGAATACGGTCGGCATGAACGGCTTGACGGTGAAGGCTCCCCACGGATGCAGGTTGTGGCCGAAGAACCAGAGCCAGCCGGCATAATCCAGCACGAAGAAAACCGGCAGCAACGCAGGCACCAGCACCAGCAGCAGGATGAAGCCGCGGATTTTCCACACCCCGAGCATGACGATGACCATGGCCACCACCAGCCCCGCCATCGCCGCCTTGGTCGCGAATTTCAGGTTGTCCATCCAGCGCGCCAGCACTTCGGGCTGGTTGAAGAAGGTGCTCGCCTCATGGTAGTAATGATCGGCGAACGCGTTCATCTGGCCCATGACGATCTGGTCGATCACCATCCAGGCGGTCACCGCCGCGAAGCCCGCGCCCAGGATCATGAGCTGGTTTCTGCGCTTGGTCGCCATGAATCCCAGCATCATCACCGCCAGGAAGCCGAAGATGAACTTCGACAGGCGCAGTTCCACCGGGGAGCCGGTGTCGATCGGATACATCCCGACATAGTGGTTGATGGTATTCATTTCATGCACGCAGTTCAAGCCGAGCTCGCCCGCCTGCTGCGCGGCGCCCGCCTCGCGCTCGGCCAGATCGTCGCCCAGGTCGGCCTGAATGGTTTCCCTGCCGAGGCGGCTGCTGGCGGAAATCGGGCTGCAGCCGTTATACACGCCATCGAAGTGGAAATGGATGCGGATCCCGTCGGGAAACGCCTCCTTGGGATAGTTGGGGGCAGTCAGCGACACCCACCAGATCGGTGAAAAATAGGCTATCACCATCAAAATCAGGGCGGCCAGCGTCAATCCCCTGACCAATAACATCTGATTTTTCGTATCGTTCATCGTCATGACTCACTTTGTTGAACTGGGTCTGCACCCATAGGCGTGAAGCCCCTCCAAAGACATCGCCTTAACCTGTCTTGGCAACCGTGGTTTTTTATATTCTTATAAACTTATATTCATCAACCATAGAAAGCAGGCGAACCTGCTTTCTATGGCGTGCCGCAACCGCCGGCAATAACCGTGAGGTTATTTTTTCTTGCCGCCCTTTTGCGCGCACAGCGTGCCCGGCATGGTCAGGGTGGACATGTACGTCACCACGGCATCCAGGTCGTGGTCGCTGTACTTCTTCACGATCTTGACCATGTCCGGGTTGGCGTTACGGCGCTTACCGTCGCGAATCTCGGTGACCTGGCGCATCATATACTTGTAGTGCTGGCCGGCGAGCACGGGGTAGAACTTGTCCTTGTCGCCCGCGCCGGTGGCGCCGTGGCAGCTGGTGCATTCCTTTTTGTACAGCTCCTCGCCGTGCTTGAGAATGGCCGGATCTTTCGAGCCCATGCCGTGGTCGCGCGGAATGCACAAGGTCTGGATGTAGGTGGCGACGTCGGCCAGTTCCTGCGCATCGCTCAGGGTCACGGCAAACGGATACATGGTCGGATTGTCGCGCAGGCCGCCGCGGATGTCGGCGATCTGCTTGATGATCACGGTGGCATGCTGTCCGGCCAGTTGCGGGAAGGTGCCGTCGGGACGGCCGGAACCGCTGGGCAAATGGCAGGCGCCGCACACTTCATAGGCTTCCTTGCCGCGCTTGGCGTCGCCCTTCAATTTCAGCGCTTCGATCTTTTCGCCTTCCTGCGCATTCCAGACATAACCTTTCTCCTCGATGCCGCCTTTATGGGGAGCGGGCGCGCCGGCATAAACCACCGCGGGTGCCAACGCCAGGGACAGTGCTGCTGCTAAAACTTTTTTCATCGCATTCCTCTCAATTTCTACAAAATTACGTATATCTGAAGCGTCCGGTCAACTTGTTTTTATTTAGGTTTGAATATAGGGATATTGCCACACACCCGCATTGACTTACATCAATTTACGCAAAATCGCCTGTTCAAGGCTTCATCTTGGACACGTACTCGGCCAAATCCTTGATTTCCGCGTCGCTCACGATCACCATCACGCCCTTCATGGCGGCGCTGTTGCCGTTGGCGCGCGCGCCGCTCTTGATGTCAGCCATCTGCTTCGCGATGTACTTGGCGTTCTGCCCGGCGATTTTCGGGTAATCCGGCATCAGCGGCGTTTTGCCGTCCTTACCGTGACAGGCGGTGCAGGTTTTTTCCACGAACAGCTTGGCGCCGTCGCCGGCCAAAGCGGCGCTGCTGGCCAGAGTCACGGTTGCCGCGGCAACCAGGATAGCTATTGATTTCATCGTCATTCTCCTAACAATAATTGCGTCGCATATCAACCGATTGATCGCAATCGCATTTTATATGAACGTATTGACGCACATCAACACTCGTCAAAACATGGTCTTTTGTTCGTCCGCTTTTTCAGCGGTCAAAAAAAGCAGGGAGCACTCGCATGCCCCCTGCTTTGCTGTTGCGGCTGGCTAGACGGGCTTACTTGCCAACCTTGTGAGCGCCATGCTGCTCCAGGTAAGTCTTGGCGCGCAGACCGATGTCGGCGGCTTTGACCTGGTACTGCCACACTTGCTCGGCCCACAGGGTGGCTTGCTGCCAATCCTGCTTCTTGGCCGCTTCTTCGTGCTTGGCCTTGGCTTCCTTCATGCGGCCCAACTGGTCGGTCGCATCGTTCACCAGTTCCACGACATCCGGGAAGTCCTTGTAGTTGACACTGGTGATGTAACCCACCACGCTGTCGATCACGGCCTGGGTATCGGCAATCTTCTTCACCTGCTTGTCGTAGTCGGCCTTGGTGTAGTCGGCCTTGGCCGCCGCCACCTTGACTTCCTTGTAGCCCTTCGGCTTGACCAGCAGATAGCCTTGCATCTCCAGGTGCAACGCGGAGCAGAACTCGGTGCAGTAGTACGGATACACGCCTTCCTTATCCGCCTTGAACTTCACCGTGACGGTCTTGCCCGGTTCGACCGAGGCGTGCACGTTGTAGGTGCTCACCGTAAAGCCGTGGGTTTCGTCCTCCGCCCGTTCCAGGTTGGTCAGGTGGATCGTCACTTCGTCGCCCACCGTCGCCTCGATGGTTTCCGGGGTGATGTGCGAGCGGATCAGCGTACCGAACACTTCCACCTTGCCGGGCTTCTTGGCGGTATGCTCTTCGCCGGCATGCACCGCGCCGGAGCTGGGCTTGTCGGTGCGGCTGTTGGTGCCGACCTTGTAGCGCACGCCCGGTTTCAGCGTCTTGGCATCGATGGCAACCATGTAGTGCGGCTCGCCCAAGGGCAGCGGCATGTCATACAGCAGCTGCATCTTGTCGTTGCTGATGTCGATCAACTGGTGGTTCTGCGGATGCAGCGGACCCACCGGGTTGAAGCGGTCGATCGCCAGCTTGTTCAGCGCCACCAGGTAACGGCCCTTCGGATCGACGGAATCGCCTTCCATGGTGTTCAAGTGGCCGATGTTGTAGTGGATCGAGAGCTTGTCCAGCACCTTGCCCTCGCAGTAGTCCCACTTGGCGACTTGCGAATCCACGTAGAGCGAGGTGTAAGCCACGCACTTCTTGGCGTCGTACTGGGTATGCAATGGCCCCAAACCCAGTTGCACCTGACGCTCCAACGCATCCTTCATGCCGATCACGGGAATGCCGTAGGGATCCTTGCCTTCGAACTTGCCGGCCTTGATCGCGGCCTGGATCTTCTCGAAGCTGAATACCGACACGTGGGTATCCAGCTTGCCGGCCACCACCATGAACTTGCCGTCGGGCGTCACGTCCACGCCGTGCGGGCTCTTCGGCTCCGGCACCAGGAACAGGATGCCTTCCTTGATCGACACTTCCATCGGCAGCACGTCATGGCCGTTGATCTTCTTGGCCTTGCCCTGCGCAACCAGCTCGGCCGCCTTCTTCCAGTTGATCACGTGCATGTAGTCGGTGTCTTTCGCCGAGCAGCCGGCCTCATAGGGAGGACGACCCTTCTCGATACCGCCGACATAACGCTCGGTGCAGAAGGAGTTGGTGAACGACCAGCCGTCGGATGGGCCCTTGCCCGCATCGGACAAGTCCTGGCTATAGGGCGGCAGTTCGAGCGAGAAGGATTTCTTCACGTCGATCTTGCCTTCCTTGCGGTCGAATTTCCAGTAGGTCACGCCGCCGCGGTATTCTTCGTTGAAGCGCTCGAGCGGGACGAACTTCTTGTTCGCCAACGGGGAAGCATACTGCGCGGCTTCGATGACGTAGTCGGTGTTGGGGGTAACGAAAGCGCCGCCGTGCTCCGACTTGTAAATCGGGTTGACCACGATCTGCTTGGTTTCGAAATCGCGCAGGTCGATCACCGCCATACGCGGGTTGGCCTTGTCGTTGATGAACAGGAACTGGCCGTCGTACTTGCCGTTGGTTTCGGAAATCGCCGGATGGTGCGTATCGCCCCAGGTGATATCCTTGCCGTCGATGCGGCCGCCCTTCAGCACTTCCTTCGACTCTTCGTCGAAGCCGTAGCCCTGCCAGGGTTCCGGGGTGAACACGCCGATGTATTTCAGGATGCGCATGGACGGGATGCCGTACACGATCACCTGGCCGCTCTGGCCGCCGGAGCTGAAGGCGATGAAATCATCGCGCTTGCCGGTCGGAACGTAAGTTTTGGATGCGGCCAACAAATCCTGCTGCGACAGGCCGCGACGTTTCATTACATCTTGCAGCGATTCCGCCGACCAGGCACTCGACACCGCCGCGGCACCAATCCCCGCTGCGGTAATCATCATGACTGTCTGCTTACCGAAAAGCTTCATAACGCCTCCCTTTTCATTTAGACCAAAAAATAAACCCACACTACCAACTTCTGCTATCGCCAACACCTAAAGCCCTGTGTGCGATTTGACACACCGATTATTTTCTAAAACGGATCGATAGTCCTTGATGTATATCAAGCCTTGAAATCCGCCGGCACCCTCGCCACGCGCCATTAACGCCTTAAATATAGTAGGGGTTTTAGCGGCGCCAAGGTGTGCGCATTCGCGCGGACATGATACCTCAAGTTTGTTGATGCACATCAATTATCGCCCATGCGTCACACATGTTTCGCGGCAAAAAACTACCGGGCGGCGAAACCCAAACCCGCGCCCCGTCCGACCGTCAACATCCCGTCGGCCGGTTGCGGCGGCAAGCCGACATCGCCGGCGAGCCAGGACGATGTCGCCAGACCATGCGCCAGATCGTTCGCCACGGCCGCGGCCAGGTGCAGCGCGGCATAAACGCCGACGGCGCTGTCCACCGTCGTAGTCACGACGCATTCCATGCCCGCCTCCCGCGCCCGGTTTGCCAGCACCAGCGCCGGTCGCAGGCCGCCCAGCACCATCGGCTTCAGCACCAGGCGACGCACGGGCCGCAGCGCCAGCAACGCCTCCGCGCCCAGCAGCGGCAGGATTTCGTCCGCCGCCAGGGGAAAAGCGACCGCGGCCTGCAACCGGGCCAACTCCGCCGCGCCGGGGGTGCGTAGCGGATCTTCCAGCGACTCCACCGGCAGGCCGCTCAAACCGCCGAGAAATCCGTTCGCCTCGGCCCAGGTCCAGGCCCGGTTCGCATCGAGGCGCAGGCCGATACCAGCCGGCAGTTCGCCGGCCAACTCGCGCAGCAAGGCCAGTTCATGCCCGACCGGCGCAAGCCCCACCTTCAGCTTGAGCACGGAAAACCCCGCCGCCACGGCCGCCCGCGCGCGCAGCAACGACTCGCGGCCCAGCGCGCCGATCATGGCATTCACGTTGACGGAAAGGGAAGAAAGCGGATTGAGCCAGCGCGCGAGGCCAAGCCCGGCCCGCTGCGACAAGAGATCGAGCAAGGCGGTTTCCAGGCCGCAGCGAACCGCCGGCGCGGCAACCGCGATGCGCTCCAATGCATCCAGCGCGGCCTCCGGCGTCATGCCGTACAGGCTTGCGCCACACTCCGCCAGACGCGAAGCCGCGCACGCCCGGCTTTCGGTGCCAGCTTGCGGCAACGGGGCGCAATCGCCATGGCCGACCAGGCCGTCGCCGGTTTCCAGCCGGATCAGCCAGCCCTCGCGCGCGGCAAACCCGCCCCGTGCGCTGGCCCAGGGAACGGCCAGTGGCAAACGATAGGGCTGGCAGGAAAAGCCGGCGAGATACACTGCTACAGCGCGGGTTCGAGTATCTGCTGCAAGCGCTGCGGCGTCAGGATGCCGCGTTTCACGGCAAGGACATTGCCCTGCCGGTCGAGCACCACGGTGTAGGGCAGACCGGCGATCTTGTTGCCGAGCGCCTGGAGCAAGGCGATACCCTTTTCCTTGCCGGCCATCGCCACCGGGTAGGTGATGCCGTTGGCCTGGGCGAACTCGCGCACCAGATCGGCGTCGTCCTCCACCGCGGCGCCGACGAACGCCACGCCGCGCGGGCCGTATTTCTTGTAGGCGTCCTCCAGCGCAGGAATTTCCGTGCGGCAAGGCGTGCACCAGGTCGCCCAGAAATTCACCACCGCCACCTTGCCCTTCAGCCCGGCCAAGGCCAGCGGCTTGCCGTCTAGGCCGGCGAGGGTGGCGGTCAAAACCGGTTCGGCGGCGGGCAGCGCATCCGCCGCCGCCGGGGTGGAGAACAGCCCGAAAGTCAGCATCCAGGCGGCGAGGAAACACATCGATTTTGCACTCATCTTAAAAAACCTCATTTGAACCACGGAGATCACGGAGGCCACGGAGCAAGGCAAAGCGTTTAGGGCAATATCGAGCAGTCACCCCCAAATCATGAAACGGCGATGCGCCATGACCGTTAGGCTCATAGCAATAGCCCCATGCTTAGCAATATCCCGAAACCCAGCTGCAGCTGCGCAGTCTGCGCCAAAATCCGGTTGAACGCCGGCCCCGGTGCTTCGCGCCAGAAGCGCCGGACCAGGTGCAGCGCCCAGGGCAAGGTCAGCACCGGCATCCATTGTCCGAGCAGCGGCAGCAGCAGGTACGGCACCAAAATCAGCAGCAGGTATTCGACCTTGCTGGCCGACCGGCCGATGCGCACGGCCAGGGTGTTTTTGCCGATCTTGCGGTCGTTGTCGAGATCGCGGGTATTGTTCACCACGATCACGGCGGCTGCGAGCAGGCCGACCATCGAGGCCGCCCAGAAAGGCGGCCAGCCGAGACGCAGCGTTTGCAGGTAATAGCTGCCCATCACCGCGCCCAGCCCGAAGAACAACCAGACGAACAGCTCGCCCAGCCCGCTGTAGGCGATCGGCCGCGGCCCGCCGGTATAGCTCCAGCCGGCGGCAACGGAAGCCAGCCCGAGCAGCAGGATTGGCCAGCTGCCATGCCACACCAGGTAAATACCCAGCAGCACGGCCCCGCCGAAACAGGCGAACGCGCCGCGGCGCACGGCGGCGGGAGCCAGCCAGCCCGACGCGGTGGCGCGCGCGGGGCCGAGGCGCTCGGCGCCGTCCGCGCCGCGCTCGAAATCGCTCACGTCGTTGTGCAGGTTGGTGCCGACCTGGATCAGGATGGCCGCCGCCAGCGCCGCGAGGAGCGGCAGCCAGGCAATCGCGCCGGTCTCGGCAAAAGCTGCGCTGCTGCCGACCAGCACCGGCACGATGGAAACGGTCAGCGTCTTGGGGCGGATCGCCAGCCACCACACCAGAGGTGAGGGGTGAGGGGTGAGGGGTGAGGAATTCATGTGCTGCGCAAATCGCTCTCTTACGGCCGGCGCGGGAACTTGCCGAAATCGGGGGGACGCTTCTCCAGCCAGGCGTTGCGGCCTTCCTGTCCCTCCTCGGTCATGTAGAACAGGGCGGTGGCGTTGCCCGCGAGCTCCTGGATGCCGGCCAGGCCGTCGGTGTCGGCGTTGAAGGCGGCCTTCAGCATCCTCAGCGCGGTGGGCGAGAGTTGCAGCATTTCACGGCACCATTTGACGGTTTCGTTTTCCAGCTCGGCCAGCGGCACCACGGCGTTGACCAGCCCCATCGCCAGTGCCTCCTGCGCATCGTACTGGCGGCAAAGGAACCAGATTTCCTTGGCTTTCTTGATGCCCACCGTGCGCGCCAGGAGGCCCGCGCCGAAGCCGGCGTCGAAGCTGCCGACGCGCGGCCCGGTCTGGCCGAAGCGGGCGTTGTCGGCGGCGACGGTCAGGTCGCACACCAGGTGCAGCACGTGGCCGCCGCCGATGGCGTAGCCCGCCACCATCGCCACCACCGGCTTGGGCAGGCCGCGGATCTGGCGCTGCAAATCCAGCACGTTGAGGTAGGGCACGCCTTGGTCGTCGTGATAGCCGCCGTCGTCGCCCCGCACTTTCTGGTCGCCGCCGGAACAGAACGCCTGGTCGCCGGCGCCGGTCAGGATGACGGCCCCCACGGCGGGATCCCGGTGCGCCAGATGAAACGCGTCCATCAGCTCGCGCACGGTTTGCGGGCGGAAAGCATTGCGCACGGCGGGACGATTGATCGCGATCCGGGCGATGCCCTCGGCCTGGTGGTAGAGAATATCTTCAAACTTGCCGGCAGGTTTCCAGTCCATGATTTTCGGCCCCACAAAATCGCCACAGTATATCGGTGCGGCCGATTTTCTCAAATGCGGCAGGGCCGAAGCGAAACGAAACTTTCCATTTTCATATCTCGGCGCAGCCCGCCCGACGCAAATTCCATTCCCCTGTTTTTTCGGATAAACTTTCCGCGCATCGTCTAAAAACCTATTATTTTCGAGGACACCCACGCCATGCTCAGCAACCTCAATGTCGGCCCGCGCCTGATCGTCCTGAACATCCTGCTCGCCCTATTCATGGCCGTGATCGGCATCGTCGGCCTACGCGGCATGTCCAGCGTGGTCACCAACCTGGAAACGGTCTATACCGAACGGACCGTTCCCCTCACCGACCTGGGCAAGATCAGCACGCTGCTGAATTCCAATTTCAGCGAGATTCTGCGCGGCTTCCAGCACAACCCCGCGGGCGAACTGGCCAAGCTGCACGACCACCCGGTGAGCGAGCACACCGCCCGCATCCAGGCCAACGCCGCGGCAATCGACGAAGCCTGGGCGCGCTACATGACGATCCGCCATTCGCCGGAAGAACAGAAACTGGCGGAGGACTTCGCCCGGAAGCGCGATGCCTATGCGAAAGACCTGCTGCAACCGACGGTGCAGGCCCTGAACAACAACGACTATTCCATCGAAACGGTAAGCCGCTTCCTCAAGGGCAACCGCACCCGCTACAAACCCATGAACGATGCGCTGGAAGCGTTGATCGCCCAGCAAATCCAGACCGCCAAGGCGGAATACGACGAATCCCGCGCCAGCTACGCCAGCGCCCGTGCCCTCTCGATCGGCGTCATCGTCGGCGGCGTGGCGCTGGGCCTGATCCTGGCTTGGTGGATCATCCGTTCGATCACCGGCCCGCTCAACCGGATGCGCGCCACCATCGCCGACGTCGAGAAGAACGGCGACTTCACCCGCCGCATCGCCATCGGGGCGGACGACGAAGTCGGCCAAACCGCCAAATCCTTCAACGAACTCCTGGCCTCCCTGCAGCAGACCCTCGGCCAGGTGCTCGCCAGCGTCGCAAAAGTGGAAGACGCGGCGCAAAGGCTGTCGTCCTCTTCCGAACAGGTCGCCACCAGCTCGTCGAACCAGAGCGAGGCGACTTCCGCCATGGCCGCGGCGGTGGAGGAAATGACCGTCAGCATCAACCACGTATCCGGCAACGCCCGCGAGGCGGTGGACATTTCGAAAAAATCCGGGAGCATGTCCACCGACGGCAGGGATGTCATCCAGAAGGCCGCCACGGAGATGTCGCAAATCGCCGAAACCGTGCGTCACACCGCCCGCGCCATCGAAGAACTGGGCCAGCATTCCAACGGGATTTCCTCCATCGTCCAGGTGATCAAGGACGTCGCCGACCAGACCAACCTGCTCGCCCTCAACGCGGCCATCGAAGCCGCCCGCGCCGGCGAGCAGGGGCGCGGCTTCGCCGTCGTGGCGGACGAAGTGCGCAAGCTGGCGGAGCGCACCACCAAGGCCACGGAGGAAATCACTCAGATGATCGCCTCGATGCAGGCGAGCGCCCAAGCCGCGGTCGCCACCATGGGCTCCGCCGTCGGCAAGGTGGGCGGCGGCGTGGCGCTGGCCAACCAGGCCGACACGTCGATCGTCCAGATCAGGGATAGCGCCGAGCGCATCATCAACGTCGTCAACGACATCTCGTCGGCGCTGGCCGAACAAAGCAGCGCCAGCAACGACATCGCCGGCCAAGTGGAAAAGGTCGCGCAGATGACCGAGGAAAACAGCGCCGCCGCCAGCGAAACCGCCAGCGCCGCCAACAACCTGAAAGCGCTGGCGAGCGACATGACGGCCGCGGTTAATCGGTTCAAGATTTAACGTGAAACTCGCGAGTAGGATGATCTGTGGGTCAGGCTTTCTCGCCCGTGCGAGCAGCTACGCTGCCGCTCGCGGCGGGGACACTCCTTACGGGTGCGGCCTGACTGTACGGCTGAAGCCGCACCCACAACGGACGCTGTTTCATGATTTGGGGCGGCGATTCGCCATGGCCGTTAGACGAATGTTCCATAAATCGGCGCTTGCCCTGTTCGGGGCGCTGTTCCTGACCGGGACGGCCGGGGCCGCCGCGCCGGCTCCCGGCCAACCCCAGGAACTGCACTGCCCGGTATGCCGCATGAACCCGGCCAACTACCCGAAGTGGCGTTGCCGCATCGTTTTCCGGGACAGCGCAGCGGCCGATTTCGACTCTCCCGCCGACCTGTTCCGCTTTCTCGGCAACATGGCAAAATATGATCGCCAACACGCCGCGGCGGACATCGCGCAGATCGACGTCACCGACTACGCCCGGCGAGTCCGGATCGATGCGCGGCGCGCGTTTTTCGTTGCCGGCTCTTCGATCAGGGGGCCGATGGGTCCGGACCTGCCGGCCTTCGAAAACAGGGCTGACGCGGAATTTCTCGCCCGCAGCGCGGGCGGCAAGGTGATAGGCTTCGACCAGGCCATCAGGGAAATCAACGGCGCCCCGGCCCGCTAGGAAAAACCGGTGCAGCGCGTTTTCGAAGAACCGACAGCCTTGTCGTTCAGTCCAATTCAGTGTCTCCATCGTTTCGGGTCGGTTGCCCGACCGCAAACATCGGCTTTTGTTTTTTGGCGGAATGATGGCTACAATACTTTCCCCAAGCGCAAATTACCGGCCCCAGGAAAATTCATGACCCAGGATGTTGGCCTCCATACCGCCTCCGCCAGCGCGATCAAAATCCCAGTCCACGGAACCTACAAGATTCCCGCGCTGCGGGTATTGTCGGAAATCACCAGCAGCCTGTCCACCGAGAACAACCTCGAATCCTTGCTGGAGCGCTTCCTCGGCACCATGGTCAAGCTCGCCGGCGCGGATGCCGGCGCGGTGCGGGTGCTCACCGCGGACGGTCTCCACCTGCGCCTGGTCGGCTCGCTGGGCCTGCCGCCCGAAGTACTCGAACAGGAGCGCTACATTCCGGTCGAATGCGGCGTCTGCGGCGAGGCCGCACGCGAGCATACGGTGCACAACAGCACCAACCTGAAAGCCTGCGAGGAGCGCACCGCGCACAGCTATTTCGGCAAGCAGTGCCAGCGCGTGGTGGCGGTGCCGCTACGCTACCAGGGCAAGATGCTCGGCGTCTACAACCTGTTCATGGCCACCGACAGCCCGGTGCCGGAGGACGTTTCGCTGTTGTTCCACTCGATCAGCGAACACCTCGGCATGGCGCTGGAAAATTCCCGGCTGACGCGGGAAAACCTGCGCATCACGCTGACCAACGAGCGCCAGATGCTGGCCAACGAACTGCACGACTCCCTCGCCCAGACCATGGCCTACATGAAAATGCGCCTGCCGCTATTGCGCGACGCCATGGAAAACCGCGACGAAACGCGCTCCAACAAATACCTCAACGACCTGAGCCAGGCGCTGGAATCGGCCTACGCCGAACTGCGCGAACTGCTTTCCCAGTTCCGCAACAAGATGGACCCGCGCGGCCTGCTGCCGGCGATCTACGATATCGTCGGTGATTTTTACGACAAGACCGGCATCACCATCGACTTCGCCAACCAGGCGCCGGACATCAATCTCACGCCGGACAAGGAAGTGCAGGTCTACCACATCGTGCGCGAGGCGCTCGCCAACGTGTCCAAGCACTCCCGCGCCAACCACGTCGCCCTCGCCATCGACATCAAACAGGGGCGCTACCTGATCAGCGTCGAAGACAACGGCATCGGCATCGCCGGCAAGATCAATGCCGACAACGGCATGCACCTGGGCCTAAACATCATGCGCGAGCGGGCGCGGCACCTGAACGGGGAAGTCACCGTCAGCCCCGGCGCCAAATGCGGCACGCGGGTGGTGCTGGATTTCCCGGCATCGGCGCAACGGGGAGATGACGAAGCATGAGCGAACCGGTCCGCGTCGTCCTGGTCGATGACCACACCCTGTTCCGCATGGGCCTCGCCGAGCTGCTCGAACAGCGCGGCAGCATCAAGGTAGTGGGCGTCACCGGCAATGCCGACGAAGCACGCCGCCTGCTGCGCGAAGAAAAACCCGACGTGCTGATCATGGACCTGCACATGCCGCCGCTCGACGGCCTCACCCTGTTCCGCCAGCTGCGCCACGAAGGCTATGCCACGCCCACCCTGATGCTGACGGTGAGCAACGCGGAGGAGGACCTATCCAACGTGCTGCGCGCCGGCGCGCGCGGCTACCTGCTCAAGGACATGGAGCCGGACGACGTGGTGGACGCGATCCTGCGCGCCTCGCGCGGCGAAACCGTGGTGGCGCCGGCGATGACCATGAAGCTGGTCAAGCTGCTGCAAAACGACCAGCCGACGCCGTCTTCCAGTTCGATGCTGGACACGCTCACCTCGC